>CAIMWS010000154.1 GCA_903845125.1 uncultured Verrucomicrobiota bacterium | reverse complement strand
TGACCAGGTTTTTGCTGCGCGCGCCCACGATGGAAATCACATGGTTGCCGGCCTCCTTCAAGGCTTTGACGGTGGGATAGGCGATGGCGGTGCCCAAGCCGCCGCCGATGACCACCGCGGTCCCGTATTTATGGACCTCCGAGGGCTGGCCCAAAGGCCCCACCACGTCGCAGATGGAATCGCCGGCCTCCAGGGAGTTGAGCAGGCGGGTGGTTTTGCCCACCCCTTGCACAATGATGACGATGGTGCCAGTGGCGGTTTCCGAGTCGGCAATCGTCAGCGGAATCCGCTCCCCCTGGGCATGAATCCGGAGGATGACAAATTGCCCGGCCCGCCGCTTCCGGGCGATCAGTGGAGCCTCCAGCCGGAACCATTTGACATCCGGCGCCAAAAATTTCGCTTCGATTATCTTATGCATAACCAGGTCCAAACCGGGCCATTCCAAGGACATTTTCTGGTTTGGCTCCGGCCCCCTGCGGGGCCGTGCCACCCCTGGCAACCACACCCGGACTTGCGCGGCGCAGTATAAGTCGATCTGGTTTCCGGAGGCAACGGGATTATGGGACCGGGCCATTAGTATAAGCCCGGTTCATTTTCAACATGCAATAGGAGGGAGCAATTGGGCCAAGGCCGCGAATCCACTCCCGCGCCGAACCTGGAGCCGGAAAGCCGAACCGCCCCGGGAGCGGGCCAAAGGCAGCCCGCACCCCGGGGCGGTGGAAAACCGAAAGCGGCGCGGATCAACGCACCTTGGCCAGCAGCAAGGGGATCAATTCGTCGATCTTGACCCGGGTCTGGCGCATTGAATCCCGCTCCCGCAAGGTGACGGTGCCGAGCAATTCCGGCTTTTCGCCCAGGGTATCGAAATCAATGGTGACGCCGAAAGGCGTGCCCGCCTCGTCCTGGCGGCGGTAGCGGCGGCCGATGGCGCCGGATTCATCGTAAAAGACCGTCATATGCGGCCGCAGGAGGGCGCGCACCTCCAGGGCTTTTTTCACCAGCTCGGGCCGGTTTTTAAGCAGCGGGAAGATCCCCACCTTGATGGGCGCCACGCGCGGATGGAATTTCATGACCGTGCGCACTTCGGATTTGCCCTGCTCGTCGGTGACGGTCTCCTCCACGTAGGCGTTGCAGATCAGGGCCAGGACCAGGCGGTCCACCCCGGCGCTCGGCTCGATCACATGCGGCACATAGCGCGCCTTGGTTTCCTCGTCGAAGTATTCCATCGGCTTGCCGCTGAATTTCTGGTGCTGCGAAAGGTCGAAGTCCCCGCGCGCGGCGATGCCTTCCAGTTCCTGGGTGCCGAACGGGAACTTGTACAGGATGTCGACCGTGGCCTTGGCGTAATGGGCCAGTTCCTCTTTCTTCTGCCAGTAGAGGTCGAGCGAGTCGCGGCTGAGGCCGATGCTTTCATACCAGCTGATCCGTTCATCCAACCAGTGCTGGTGCCATTCCTTCCAGCCCCACTGGGCCTGGGGATTCTCGGCGCTGGCCGGCGCTTTTTGGGCGATTTCGTCCGGCTTGATGAAGAACTCCAGCTCCATCTGCTCGAACTCCCGCGAGCGGAAGGTGAAATTGCGCGGGTTGATTTCGTTGCGGAAGGCCTTGCCGATCTGGCAGATGCCGAAGGGCACTTTCTGGCGGCTCACATCCAGCACGTTCTTGAACTGCGCAAAAATGGCCTGGGCCGTCTCCGGGCGCAGGTAGGCCACGTTGTCCTGGCTTTCCACCGGGCCCACATACGTCTTGAACATCAGATTGAACGGCCGGGGCTCCGTCAGGAGACTGCCGTTTTCCGGATTGTAGCGGATGGTGTCGGTCACCACCTCGGTGCGCTCGTCGAGCAAGGCTGGGTTGGGCAGGCCGCGCTGCTGGTAGAATTGCCGCGCCACTTTGCGGGCGTAATCGGGGTGCCGGTCGGTGCGGATCAGCACGGAGTAGGCCTCCGGGCAATCCTTGCCGGCCGCTTCGTCGCGGGCGCCGGTGTAGTAATAAACCGTGCCGCTTTGCGGATCGACCTGGTCGGCGCGGAACCGTTTCTTGGTGAGCAGGCAATCCACCATGGGATCGCTGAAAGTGCTCGTATGCCCGCTGGCTTCCCAGATTTTTGGGTGCATGATGATGCTGGCATCCAGCCCCACCACATCATCCCGCTCCTGGGTCAGTCGGCGCCACCAGAGATCCTTGACGTTGCGCTTCAGCTCCGCCCCCAGCGGGCCGTAGTCCCAAAAACCATTGATGCCGCCGTAAATTTCCGACGATTGAAAAACAAAACCGCGCCGTTTGCAGAGGGAGACAATTTTCTCCATCCGCTCGTTTACTTTTGGTTCCTTAACATCAGCCATAAAGCGGACAATCTCCGGCAATGGCCTGGGCCTGTCAAGCCCGCGACAACCCGCGACAACCCGCGGGCCGGGGCGCAAAAGAGTTCGACCGGGTGTTTCACGAAGGCGGGGGCGCAAGCGTTTTGCCGACCAACACCCACCAGGCTGGGCTGACGGAGGGGCGGGGTGCGGTCTTCCGTAGTTAATAGTGTATTGCGGGGCCAGCGGCTGGCCTGCATGAAGCAAAAAAAGGGCGGTGCAACCACGGAGAACGGAGAACAGAGATACACAAAGCACGGCCCTCACCCAGCGGGAGGATAACTATTTTTCTTAAGTTCAATTTTTTGAGGCCCTGGTGTTCCTTGAGGCTATTCAACTGCGGTTCTTGGGCCGACCGATCATGCTTTTTGCATTTCCATGGCGAAAATGAGTGGCAGCAACGTCCCCCCGTTGTACCAGTTGGATCAGTGCGGTGACGATCAGGGGTTCGTCTTTCCGGCGGCGAGGGAGATGAGTTTCATGGAAATCTCCCTAATTTCGTCCAACCTTGCCTCGTAGGTCTTCGGGTCCAGACCCACCGAGGTCATCAACCAGGGAGACAGGGTGGCGAAGGCAAAGAGGCTGGCATTAATGTAGGCGCTGACCAGTTGGGGATCCATCCGGGTGGAAGATTGCGGTGATTCTGCTTGGAGATCACGGATGGAGTTGGCCAAGGCCATCGCGGGGGTCGGGATCGCGGGATCGAGCATCTTCTCGGGCTTGACCCCCGTGAGTTCCGCCCGGGTGATCAGACGGGCATAGTCGCGGAAGCGGGTCTCGCCAGCATTAAGCGTGGCTCGAATGTCCTCGAGAGTAAATTTGGTTTTGACCGCTGGGTCGGGTGGCAGGAGCTTGCTGAATTCCTCGATCTCGTTCCGGATGATCTCGGCGATCATGTGTTCGCGCGTACCGAAGTACTGCTGGACGAGTCCGTGACTCACGCCGGCGGCCGCCGCAATGTCACGGAAACTG
>CAIMWS010000153.1 GCA_903845125.1 uncultured Verrucomicrobiota bacterium | reverse complement strand
TGGCGGATGCGGTGCAGGCGGATCTGTTCATCAGTTTGCATTTCAACTCCAGTTATCCCAACCGCGAACCCGGCGGCCTCGAAACCTACTGCCTTACACCCGCCGGGATGCCTTCCAGCCTGGTGCGCGATTTTGCCGATGACAGCCGCCAGGTTTTCGCCAACAATGAGTATGACCGGGAAAATCTGCAATATGCAGTCCGCCTGCACCGCGCCCTCCTGCAAGCCACCGGATTTCCGGATCAGAGTGTCCGGCGAGCCCGTTTTATGGGTGTATTGAGGGGACAAAAAAGGCCATCCGTGCTGATAGAAGGCGGTTATCTGTCCAACCCGGAAGAGGCGCGCCTGATTGCTTCGCCGTGGTTCCGCCAGAAAATGGCCGCCGCCATAGCGGGCGTGATTGGCCAGGTCCGTCCCAGCCAGTGATTGAATTATGAAAGCCATTGTTCTCATCGGTATTGTTCTAGGCGCGTTTGGCATGGCCCAGTGCGCGCCAGTGCTCCGGACCCTGCAGGGAGTCAAAGGCACTTCGTGGCTCCGAAATGGGGACTTCTCCGAGGGCGGCGCCACCCAAGCTTCCGCCTGGCAGGCCTATCAAAAAGGATATTCGCCGGCCAACGAAGCGGGCCGCGGCAAAAGCCGGGGGATCACCTGCGAAAGCAGCGGCCAGGAGCGGCTTGGGGCAGTCCAAACCATCGCCATGAATCGCACCGTGCCGGCCCCCATCCTGGTGCGTGGCTGGAGCAAAGCTGAAAACGTGTCCGGCAGCCCGGATCCCGGGTATTCGATTTATGTGGATTTGGTTTACGATGATGGCTCGCCGTTGTGGGGTGAATCCGCGCATTTTCATTGCGGGACCCACGATTGGGAAAAGCAGGAATTCATGATTTATCCCAGCCGGGCCGTCAAAACCCTGTCGGTCTATTGCCTCTTCCGAGGCCACACCGGCCGGGTGTGGTTCGACGACCTCGCCGTGGAGGAACTGGCTGCGGGCGAAAGCCTGGTTTTTCAGGGAATCGCGGTTCAGATCCCCTCCTCCCCCGTGGCGACCGAGGCCGTCAGCCGGACTCATGCCACCCGGAACGGTCTGGAATTGACCCTGAAAGATTCCCGGGTAGGCCTGGTGAAGGTGGGTGGGCAAAAGCTCAGTTCCACCCCAACCAAGGCGCCGGGAGTTTCCGGGTTCCTCGTGCGCGATGTCGCCGCCAATTCGGATTTCCACGATTTCTCCCAAGGCGACTGTGCGGCGCTGGGTTTGAAACTGGCTTATGAAATCAAGGCCCACCCGAGGCACCTCGAGGTGAGCGGCAACCTCCAGGATACGACCGGCCACGACCGCGCCGCCACCCTGGTTTTTGCCCTGCCCATGGAAACGACCGGATGGCGCTGGGCGGACGACATCCGGCGGGAGCGCGTCATCCAGCCCGGCGTGGAATACGCCAACACCTTTTCCATTCGTTGCGGATCCACGGGAACCATGTCCCTGTATCCTTTGGGCGCCGTGGCCAGCGACACCGCGGGGGTGGCCCTGGCCATCGACATGGCCTGCCCGGCTCAATACCGTATTTTTTACCATGCCGATTTGCGGCGGCTTTGCCTGGCGTTCGACTTTGGCCTGGCCCCGGAAACCCGCCAATTCCCCGGGGCGGCGCCATTCCGTTTTGTCGTGTATAGTTTCGATCCGCGCTGGGGCTTTCGCGCGGCTTTCCAACAATTGATGGAAATTTTCCCCGATTATTTCTTGAGCCGCGCCAAGGAGCAGGGCCTTTGGATGCCGTTCACCGATGTCAGCAAGGTGCGGGGTTGGGCCGATTTCGGATTCAAGTTCCATGAAGGCAATAACAACGTGCGCTTTGACGATGAAAATTCGATCCTCAGTTTCCGTTACACGGAGCCGATGACCTGGTGGATGCCGATGCCCAAGGAAAGCCCGCGCACCCAGCGCGAAGCACTGCGCATCCGGGATCAACTGGCCCAAACCGGCACCGGCCACAACCGGCAGATGGCGGAAGTAACCCGCCAGGCGGCCATGCTGGACGAATGGGGCAATCCCGCCCTCCTCTTCCGGGACGAGCCTTGGTGCCGCGGCGCCGTATGGAGCTTGAATCCCAATCCGCATTTGCCGGGCCCGAAAAACGGGGCCAGCATTTATTGGAATGAGGAGGTCAAACAAGCGCTCTACGGACCGTCCGCCAAGGGCCAGCTGGATGGCGAATACCTCGATTCCCTCGAAGGATATGTCACCGCCGATCTGAATTTTTCCCGGGCCCATTTCCAAAGCACCACGGTGCCATTGGTTTTTGCCCCCATTTCCCGGCAACCAGCCATTTTCAAAGGCCTGGCAGTGCAGGAATTCACCCGCTGGATGGCCGAGGACTTGCACCGCATGGGCAAGCTGCTTTTCGCCAACAGCGTCCCTTACCGGTTCTCGTTCCTTTGCCCGTGGCTGGATGTGATGGGCACGGAAACGGATTGGCTGGCCGGAAATCAATACCACCCCGCCGCCATGCCGCAAATGGATTTATGGCGGACCATGTCCGGCCCCAAACCATACCTGCTGCTGATGAACACCGATTATGACCGTTTTAAACCGGAGTTGGTGGAGAAATATTTCCAACGCAGCTTGTTCCTGGGATTCTGGCCCGGCATGTTCAGCCATAACGCAGCGGAAAACCCCTATTGGGAAAATCCCAAATGGTATGACCGGGACCGGCCACTTTTCAAAAAATACCTGCCGCTCATCAAGTTGGTGGCGGAAGCAGGATGGCAGCCGGTCACGCTAGCCAGGGCCACCAATCCAGCGCTGTGGATAGAACGTTTCGGCCCTGGCCCGGATGGGAAAATGTATTTCACGGTGTTCAACGACAGCGCCGCCGGTCAAGCGGGCGGCATCCGGCTGGAGGCCACCGCCGAGGGGATGATCCGCCGGCCCGAGTTCCGGGAGCTGGTCACCGGCACCCTCCAGGCCGTGGCCAGCACCACCCTGTCGCTGAATCCGCAGGAAGTCCGGCTCCTGGCCATCGAAACCCGTTGAATCCCGTTTTCCCCAATTCCCCATCGCGGACGGCCTTTAAAGCACAGAAAAATTCAACCGCCCTGACCCATCCCGGGCTTGGCCAGGGCGAGTTCCCGCCCCGCTTCCCAACCTGGCCGCTCATCAAAAGGATTACCTTTTAAAGGGTAGTTTTTGCTTGTTTCCATGCCAGCGGATGGCAACCTCAAAGCGATGGATGAGGCAACGTTTCGCATCGTCCTGGTGGAAGACCAGCGGTTCATGGCCGAGGCGGTGGAAGCGTGGCTTCGCCAGCGGTTGGATTGCCAACTGGCTGGCTGGGCTACTTCCGCTGAGGAAGGCTTGCAGCTGTGCTTGACCGTCCAACCCGATCTGGCCCTCCTGGATGTCGGCTTGCCCGGGATTGATGGATTGGAACTGGCCAAAGACCTGCTGAAACAGCTGCCGGACCTGCGCATCCTGATGATGTCCGGCCGGGTGGATCCGTGGACCATCTGGCGGGTGCAGGAAAGTGGCGTTCACGGTTTTATCGAAAAAGACCAGTCCCCCGAGGTGTGGTTGCAAGCCATTCAAATTGTGGTGCGCGGGGGGGCTTTTTTCAGCCCGGCATTCAAAAAAACCCAGGTCGAATGCCTGAAACACCCGGAGGCTTTCCACAAGATTCTGAGCAAACGCGAGCTGCAGGTATTGAACCTGGTGGCCTCGGGCTGGGAAGAATCCCTCATCTGCAACCATTTAAAGATTTCGCCCTCCACGGCCAGCGTCCACCGGAAAAATATCCGGCAGAAATTAGGCCTGCACAATGACCGCGAACTGCTGTCTTACGCGCGGCGCTGGGGTTTGAACCAAGCCGTGGGCGGCAATACCCCCAGCCCATTGCATGGTGGGAAAAAGGATTTGCCGGCCCCCGCCCGGGACTGAAAACGCCCAAGGGAGACTCAACGCGCCTCGATGACGCTCTCGTTGTAAGTGGGCACCACGGACTGCCCCGGCTCCACCGTCAGGAATTCCTTGGGATCCCATTGGCCATGCAACCAGCGTTGGAGCAGGCCCAAGTCCCCTTCCAACTCATCCAATTGCCAGCCATGCTTTTCACAAATTTTGGCCACCTGGCTGAGCAAGGCGGGATTGCGGTTGAAGGCGAAACCGATCCAGGTTCCGCGTTGGTAACTTTCCGTCCAGCTGGCGGTGACTTCAATCAGGTAGCGCGCATTGTCCTCGCCATATTTTTCGGCCAACTCGGCGAACGTTTTCCCAAGGGAGAAGGGCGAAGCCTGGGACCCGACATCTTCCACCAGCACCTGGCCGCCTTTGGCGCGCGCCTTGCGGGTCGGGAATTCCAGCCAGCCAGAAGTGAAGTAATACGTTCCGGGGCAGGTGTCGAAAACCTTTTGGTAGCGCTCCTTGGATCCGAGAAACAGGGTGATGCAATCATGGGCCCGGGGCACGATCAGGCGGGTGTTGATGGCTTTCAAGCCATTCAAAATCAAATTGCAGATGCCGTATCCGATGAGGATGGCATCGAACTTGCCGGCGGGCACCGCCTCCAGCCGCCGCTGCAGATCGGCCTGGCCGTTCTTGGGTTCGTCGTGATGCCCCACCGGCAGGAATTCCAGATCCAGGATATGGGGGGAGAAGGCAGCGCAATACCCGATTTCACGAACCGCCACTTCGCAGGCAAAAATTTTAAGATACATGGTCTTCTTCCATTGTTTGGGTGCGGCCGGCTCCCGGGAGGCCACCAGCCACCGGGCCACGATAGGCCACGGAGGGCAACCCGCGCAAGCCATTTGCACCGCCGGAAAAACGCCGGCCGGTTCCCGATAAACTCCTTGCGTCCCCCCGGGGATGGCCACAAATTACAGGCATGAATCGGATTGTTGAACGGTTTTCGGAGCTGAAAGCGCGCCGGGAAAAAGGCCTGGTGGTTTACATCGGCGCGGGCGATCCCCATTTGGACGCCACGCGGGATCTGGCCTTGGCCCTGGAGGAGGCGGGCGTGGATGTGCTCGAGCTGGGGGTGCCGTTCAGCGACCCGCTGGCGGACGGCGTGGTCAACCAATTGGCCGCCCAACGCGGCCTGGCCTCGGGCACCACCCCGCGCAAGGTGCTGGAAACGGTGGCGGCGATCCGCCAGCGCAGCGGCCTGCCCCTGGTGTTGTATATTTACTTCAACCTCGTCCACCGGCTGGGCATGGAGCGATTCATCGCTGAATCCGCCGCCGCCGGAGTGGATGGGCTGCTGATCCTGGACCTGCCACCGGAGGAGTCCGGCCCCTACGATGCGCTGATGAAACAGCATGGCCTGTGCCCGATCTACCTGGCCGCCCCCACCACGCCCCCTGAGCGGCTGGAGCTGATTGCCCGGCATGGCGCCGGATTCATCTACTATGTGTCCCGCGAGGGAGTCACCGGCATGCAGGACCAGGTGGCCCAAAACCTGCCGGAAAAAATCGCCCAAATCCGGGCGCATACTGCTTTGCCGATTGCCGTTGGCTTTGGCATTTCCAGCCCGGAACAGGCCCGGATAGCCGCCACGCATGCCGATGCCGTGGTGGTGGGGAGCGCCATCGTCAACCAGGTGGCCGCGGGGGGCTCGAGCCCGGACCTGGCGCAAAAGGTCGCCGCTTTCACCCGCCCGCTGGCGCTGGCCATCAAGGGCGGCCCGCGCCCGCTTTGAGGCCCCGCCCCGCGCCGGCTCATGCCCGACATCCTCCTCACCGCGCTCAACGCCAAATTCCCACACGCCGCCTTCGGGCTGCGTTACTTGATGGCCAACCTGGGCAGCCTGGCGGCCCGGGCGGAAATCGCCGAATTCGACATCAACCGGCGGCCGTTGGAAATGGTGGAGGAAATCCTGGCCAGGCGGCCACGGATTGTGGGCCTGGGAGTGTATATCTGGAACGTCACCCTGGCGGGCGAAGTGGCGGCTCTCCTGAAGCGGCTGGAGCCCGGCCTGATCCTGATTTTGGGCGGGCCGGAGATCAGCTTTGAAACGGGGGCGCAAGCCATTGCCCAACTGGCGGATTATGTCATTACCGGCGAGGCGGATTTAAAATTTGCCGAAGTCTGCCGCCAAATCCTGGATGGGGTGCCGCCCGCCCGGGGAATCATCCCCTCCCCCATCCCGGATTTGAGCCAGGTGGCGCTGCCGTATGAATGGTATGGGGAGGACGATCTGCGGCATCGCATCACCTACGTGGAAACTTCGCGCGGCTGCCCATTCGGTTGCGAATTTTGTTTATCGGCGCTGGAGGTTCCGGTGCGGACCTTTCCGCCCGCGGAGGTGCTGGCCAGCCTGGAGCGCCTGCTGCAACGGGGAGCGCGCCATTTCAAATTCGTGGACCGCACGTTCAACGTGAACCTGCGCCTGGCCCGCGCGGTCCTGGAATTTTTCCTGGCCCGCCAACTGCCCGGGCTGTTCCTGCATTTCGAGCTGGTGCCGGACCGCCTGCCCGGATCGCTGCGCGATTTGCTGCGGCAGTTTCCCGCGGGGATGGTGCAGCTGGAAATCGGGGTGCAAACGTTCAATCCCGAGGTGGCCGCGCGCATCAACCGGCGCCAGGATTACCAACGGGTCATCGAGAATTTTCATTTCCTGCGCCAGCATACCCAGGCCCACCTGCACGCCGACCTCGTCGCCGGCCTGCCCGGGGAAACGATGGCCAGCTTCGCCGCCGGATTCGACCAACTGCTGGCGCTGGACCCCCAAGAGATCCAGGTGGGGATCCTGAAGCGGCTGCGCGGGGCGCCCATTGCCCGCCACGATGCCGAATGGGGGATGGTGTACAGCCCGCTGCCCCCTTATGAGCTGCTGCGGAACCGGACTTTGACGTTTGAAGAAATGACCCGCCTGCGCCGGTTCGCCCGCACCTGGGATCTGGTGGCCAACAGCGGCAATTTCCCCAGCGCCACGCCTTTGCTTTGGCATCAGCAAACCTCCGCCTTTGCGGGATTTCTGGAGTGGAGCGATTGGCTGTTTGCCCGGGAAGGCCGGGGCCACAGCATCGCCTTGTTCAGACTGTGTGAACTGCTTTTCCGTTTCCTGACGACCGTCCGCAAGTTGGAGCCCGGAGCCACGGCGCAAAGCCTCCTGCGCGACTACCAAAAAACCGGGCGCTCCGACCTCCCCCCTTTCCTCAAACCGTTCATCCCGGAAAACTGCCCCAGCCCGTCCCGGGCGGCCATCAGCGGCGGCGGGAAGCGGCAAATACGCCACGCCGCGCCGGGTTAGCCGCCGCCCGGCGGGGATTTCAAGCGGTTTGAAACTGCAGGTCGTGGAGCTTGCGATAGGAGCCGTTCTGCTGGATGAGATCGGCATGGCGGCCCATCTCGATAATGCGCCCCTCGCTCATCACCACGATGACATCGGCTTTTTGGATGGTGGACAACCGGTGGGCGATGCAAATGGTGGTGCGGCCGGTCATCAGATCCTCCAAGGCGGCCTGAACGGCCCGCTCCGACTCGGTGTCGAGCATGCTGGTCGCCTCGTCCAGGATCAGGATCGGGGCGTTTTTCAGAATGGCCCGGGCAATGGCCAACCGCTGGCGCTGGCCGCCGGATAGCGAACCGCCCCGCTCCCCGATGACGGTTTCATACCGGGCTTCCTTGTTGAGGATGAATTCATGGGCCAGGGCATGTTTGGCGGCCGCCTCGATCTCCTCCCGGGAAGCCCCCGGCCGCCCCAGGCCGATGTTGTAGCTGATGGTCTCGTTGAAGAGGATGGTTTCCTGGGAGACCAGGGCGATCTGGCCGCGGAGGTCGCGGGCCGAAACCTCCCGGATGTCCGTGCCGCCAATCAGGATCCGGCCTTGCTGGGGATCATAGAAACGGAGCAGGAGGTTCGCCACGGTGGTTTTGCCGGAGCCGCTGGTGCCCACCAGGGCCACCATTTGGCCGGGTGCAACGGTGAGGTTGAAATCGCGCAGCACCACCTTGTCCGCATAGGCAAACTGGAGGTTTTCAAAACGGATTTCCGCGCCCGCGGCCTGGATCGGCTTCGGCTGGGCCGGCTCCGGCATGGTATTGCTGGTGGCCAGCAACTGGAACACGCGCGCGCTGGCGGATTTGGCCTGGACAAATTGCCCGTGCAGCCGGGTCAGCGACTTCAAGGGCCGGTAGAGGCCGATCAAGCTGATGACAAAGCCGAGGAAATTGGCGGGATTGGGATTTTTTTCGACGCGGGCCACAAAAATGAACATGCCCGCCACGCCCAGGGCGCCGACCACCTCGATCATCGGCCCGGGGATTTCCAGGGACCGCACCACCCGCATGCAGTGGCTGATGAACTTGCGGGTGGCCTGCCGGAAAAGGTCCACCATGGCCGATTCCATATTGTACGCCTTGATGATGCGGTTGCCACTGAAGGATTCGTGCATCAGCTGGGAGAGCTCGGCATACTGGTTTTGGATGCCCGCGCTCGATTTGCGGATTTTGCCCGCATAAACCACCACGGGCACGAGGCAGAGCGGCAGGCCCAACAGCGCCACCAGGGACAAGCCGGGCTGCAGCGAGAAGAGCACAAACACATAGGTGACCACGGTGAACGGCTCCTTGGTGATCACCGGCAAAGCGACGCTGAAGATGGTGTGCAGCACCGAGATGTCGCCCGCCCGGGAAATCAGCTCCCCCGTGCTGTGGCTGGTGAAAAAACTCATCGGCTGGTGGATCAGATGGGTGAACAGGCGGGTGCGCAAATCGCTGACCGCGCGGGCCGCCGCCCAGTTGATGAGGTAGCTGTTCAGATAGGTCAGCACCCCCCGCACCAGCATCACCGCCGGGATGGCGCCGACGAGCAGGATCAAACCGCCGGTGGATCCGGGCCCCGTGCGCGAGGTGCTCCAGGTTTGCAGGCTTTGCACCATCGCCTGCAGCCAGCCGGCCAGCGCGGGCCACCATCCTTTGACGTGCCCCACCACATTTTGGGCGAAAGCGAAAAACCGGGTCAGCTGCTGTTCCAGCGCGGTGTCCTGAGCATACGGGAAAACCACCTTGAACACCATCACGATGGTCAGCAGCAGGAGCGGCTCGGCGAAGCCCGCCAGGACACCGCAGGCCACCCCCAAGGCCATGCGCCCCCGGTATGGCCAGGCAAAACACCGCAGATGGCCCAGGAAATTATCCATGGCAACGAATCAGGCCGGGCTTGGCCACCGCCAAATCCAAGGCAAAACAACCGGCCGGACCGGCCGTCACCAGGCCGCCGGCCAGGCAAATTCCATAATCAATTGCGTCGCGCATTTCTCAACCGGGCTGAAGGTATCATTAGCGCCGGGGAGAATCCATAGCGATTCTCAAGCTTCGCCAGCGGCGCCGGGATCATTGCCCTTTCCCCCCCAGGGCCACTCGCAGCCGGAATTCCGAAAACAAAGCCCGCCGGGCGAACCGGGCTTGAGCGACTCCGTTGATCATGCAGGCCGTGTACCAAACCAGAAAAAGCGCCAAAATTTTCCAGTGCTCGTTAACCGCCGGAAGCAACACCCCGGGCACCACCAAACCCGCCCAACCGGGCGCCATGATCCGACCCAAGGTGATCAGCACCGCGCGGGACTGGTTGCGGGCCTGGAGCGCACTGGCCATGCCGACCCAGCGGAGCGCCCAAAAATCGACCCATAATGCCGCCAGCCCGCCGAGAAACCACTCCGAGAAAATCTCCACGTCCGTCCGGCTCATGCCCAAGACCTTGGAGAACAACATAACCGACAAAAAAAGCAGGCCGTTGAGGCCGGCCAGAATCCGGAACGGCCGCCGCCAAAGCTGATCCTGCGCCTGCCGCTGCCCGCCAATTATATCCGCGACCGCCAGCGGCGTGGCCAACAGCAATTCGAGCGCACCGGTCAGACGGCTCTCCAGCAAAGGCCGACACGCTTCGATGGCCACCGCCACTTTGAAACCCTGGTGCAGGCAAAAGGCAGTGAGCAGGCAAAAGATATAACACCCCTTGCCACGCCCCGTATTCCCCAAGCTCAAGGCCATTAATAACGCCCCCAACCAGACCACCGATCCCCAAACGATGCCCTGGCGGACCAGGGCGACCAGCCAGCGATCCCGCACCGCCAGCCAGCCGAATGGATTCACCTCCAGTTCAAGATTGCGGGCCTCCCGCCGGCTGGATTCGGAACCTGGCGGCGCATTCCGCCCGCGCCCGCCGGGCCGCCGGGCTGGCCGGACTGGGGCTTCCTCGGAACGTTTGCGAGGCAGCACCCGGCAGGCAAAAACCAAGCTGGCCACGGCCACCGCCAACACCGTGGCGAAGGACACCCAAAACTGCGTGGCCCCGAGGCGGGTCCGGTAATTGAAATCGAAGGCCATGGCAAAAGTGAAGATCGGGCTGGGGACCATGATATCCAGGCTGTGCGGACTGCGGGGGGGCCAGTAGGCGGCCACCAGCCAAAGGACCGGCGTCAGGCAGGCTTGAGCCAATACGACGCCCAGGCCCACCCATAGCGTTTGCTGCGCTTCCCATAACCAGGCCGACACCGCCAGCCCCACCGCCAGGGAATAAACCAGGACCAGCCCCAAAACCAGGCTGACCCGCAGGATTTCCGCGGGGGTCAAACCGCCGGCCAGCACGGAAAGCGCCAGCACTGGGAAAATGGCCAGCAACCCATAAAACAGCGTCACGGAGGCTCCCGCGAGCTTGCCCAACACCACATCGTATCCCCGCAAATCGGTAAGGAACAGCAGCCCCAGAGTGCCCTCCCGCTTTTCGGTGCTCAAAGCATCCGCCGTCAGCAGCACCCCGCACAGGAGGCAAAAAACGAAGCAGAGAATGCCCAGGAGCAGAAAGATGCGCTGGTTCCAATCCACCAGGCGCACCGCGCCGGGCTGGCTGACGACCATCCCCAGCCAGGCCACCACGCCCACCGCCGCCAAGCTCCAGCGCAAACCGAACGTCGACCGCCGCCCCCGTTGACTCACGGGAAAAAGACACCGGAGAACTCTGAGTAAGCAGGGTCGATGAACTCCAGTTCTCATGTTCTTTTTTGTTCTAAAGATTTGGCGTCCGGAAGCGAGCTAAATCGAGCAGGGGGCGAGCTGCGAGC
>CAIMWS010000152.1 GCA_903845125.1 uncultured Verrucomicrobiota bacterium | reverse complement strand
GCTCGCAGCTCGCCCCCTGCTCGATTTAGCTCGCTTCCGGACGCCAAATCTTTAGAACAAAAAAGAACATGAGAACTGGAGTTCATCGACCCTGCTTACTCAGAGTTCTCCGGTGTCTTTTTCCCGTGAGTCAACGGGTCCGGACGCTTTGGCGGATGCCCCTTTGCCTTTACTACCCCGCCGGTGAACCGTCCGAATATCAAACCCCGGCGTCTCGCTCACCCACACCCCCTACCCTTTAAATGGTAGTTTTTTAAACAAAGATTCTTTTGACTCGCTCCACTGAATCAGTGACTATCACCACCATGTACAACAATACTACAGTCCGGAACCTCTGGGTAGGCCACATATCGGGCCTGGCCGGCGGCGTGCGGGTAAGGTTTCCGAACCCGGGGCCGGGGATTTCCGGCAGGGACGGACCCGATCGTTCCCCAGTGACACACCATTTTCCGGGTCCGCTCCGTGAAGCATCTTGAATCATGGACGGATCGATCAATCTGGGGGAACGGGGACAGCGGCTTTGTGAGCCAGGGGCGAAGCCAAGCTGGACCGCGGGCTGGGAGGTGGATACCCAAGGGCTGTTCACCTATGTCCATCCGGCTTGGCGCACGCTGATCGGTTATACCCCGGAGGAGATGGTGGGCCGGTTGCATTTCTATGACCTCCATCCGGAAGCGGAGCGCGAGGCCTTCAAAGCCAGGACGTTAGCCTTGATGGCCCGGAAAGAAGCCTTCCACAATGTGGAAAGCGCGTTGCAGACGAAGGGCGGGTGCATCCTCTGGTTCTCCGCCAGTGGGGCGCCGATCCTGGACGCCCACGGCCAACTGGCCGGCTATAGCATCTCCAAAACCGACATCACCGAGTGCCGGCGGGGGGAAAACAAATACCGCTGCCTGTTTGAGCAGGCCGGGGATGCCATTTTCATCCACGATGATGAAGGGCGGACGGTGGCGGCCAATCCGCCCGCGGCGGCGTTTCTCGGCTACACGCACGCCGAATTGATGGGCATGACCATCCAGCAAATCGATGCGCCGGACCAGCGCCCCCACGCGCCGGAAAGGATGGCCAGGCTGCGGCAAGATGGCGCTTTGACCTTTGAGACTGCCTGGCAGCGCAAAGACGGTTCCACCGTCCCGGTGGAGGCGAATTCCTGCCGGATTCTCTGGGAGGGCCAGCTGGTATTTTTCACCATTTGCCGCAACCTGACCGAACGCAAGCGGATCGAGGCGGAACTGAAGCGAAGCCAGGAGCGGTTTGAGCAACTGGCGGAACAAAGCCGGACGGCGATCTGGGAAGTGGATGCCCAAGGGCGGTATACTTACGCCAGCCCGGTTTACCAATCGCTCCTGGGCTATCGCCCGGAGGAATTGGTGGACCGGCTGCATTTCTACGACCTGCATCCCGAGGCGGGGCGGGAGGCCTTCAAGACGGCGGCGTTCGCCGTGTTCGCCCGGAAAGAATCCTTCCACAATCTGGAGAACGCGGCGCAGACCCGGGATGGCCGGGTCCTCTGGCTCTCCACCAATGGCATCCCCATCCTGGACCCGCAGGGAAACCTGGCCGGCTACCGGGGCGCGGATACCGAAATCACGGAGCGCAAGCGGGCGGAGGAAAACCTGCGCGCTGAACACGAGCATCTGG
>CAIMWS010000151.1 GCA_903845125.1 uncultured Verrucomicrobiota bacterium | reverse complement strand
TCACTTTAGGCACAGTTTTAAGAACAATCGCCTGACCTATTCCTCCCATACCATTACTGCTGAAGCAGTTAGACTTGGAGGCGAGGGTCGGAATCGAACCGACGCATAAGGCTTTTGCAGAGCCCTGCCTTACCACTTGGCTACCCCGCCTAAGGTGTTCGAAAGAATAATGGAATTCAGCTGCGGAGCAAGTGCTTTTTGTTTTATTGCGGGCCGCCAAGTTTTTTGCGGTTGGCCCAGAGGGAACGGGGCTTGAATATCCCTGCGGGGGTGATGATCCCGGTGATCAATTCGGGCGGGGTGACATCGAATCCTGGGTTGCGGGCGGTGCTGGAGGGATTGGCCACTCGCAGGTAATGGCGTTTGCCTTGGGAGTTGGTTCCCCAAGCCCCCAGAACTTCGTCGCCGGAGCGTTCCTCAATGGGAATTTCCTGGCCGGAGTTTAAATTCCAATCCAAGGTGGAGAAAGGGATGGCCACGTAGAACGGGATTTTGTGCCGGGCAGCCAGAACGGCTTTGGTATAGGTGCCGATTTTGTTGGCGACTTCACCGGTGCGCCCCAGGGTGCGATCACTGCCTACGATCACCAAATCAATTTCTCCGCACTGCATAAAATGGCCGGCGGCGTTGTCCGCGATGATTTGATGGGGTATTTTTTGCTGGGCGAGTTCCCAGGCCGTCAGGGTTGCGCCTTGAGACCGGGGCCTGGTTTCGTCGCAAAAGACTTTGAATTCCAAGCCATCCCTTTGGGCAGCATAAATGGGCGCGGTGGCGGATCCGTAATCCACAAAAGCCAGCCAGCCGGCGTTGCAGTGGGTGAGGATGGTCATGCCATTTCGGATCAGCGACACCCCGTGGCGGCCGATGGCCTGGCATTCGTCCGCGTTTTCATCGGCAAACCGGCGAGCTTCGGCGCGGGCCAGTTTTTTTTGCTCCTCCACGGTGTGCCCCTGGCGCATGCCGGCCAGCACACGGTTCATGGCATTGACCGGATCCACTGCCGTGGGCCGGGCATTTTTCAAGGTCTCGTAAACTTGCTGGACGTGGCGGGCGAACCGAACCGGCTGGGAATCCACGCAGGCACACACGCCTTGGGCCAGGCCATAAGCAGCGGTGGCGCCGATGGCACCGGCGCCACGCACAATCATGTCTTTGATAGCCATGGCGGTCTCCTGGTAATCCCGGGTGGAGACGATCTTGAATTGGTGCGGAAGCAACCTCTGTTCAATCAGGCGGACCTGGTTCTTTTGTTCATCGAATTCCACGGTCCTGAAAGGACGGGATTCGCCACGGATGATCACGTTCATAAAAGCTTGAAGATGGACCCCTGGCCCGGGAAACAGGCTTGAGCCGGAACGAGGAAAGGGACTTCCACCATGGCGCCAGGATGATTACCGCTCGTCCTTGCGCAGGAAATTGAGCTTCTCGCGAACCTGGTGGAAAAGCGGGTGTTTGCGCAAGGCCTTCAGATCTGGATCACGTTCCAGCCATTCGAAATCGCGATAGCCATGCACAAAGGCTTGCTCCAAGGCGCTGATGGCCATGTCGAATTGCTCCGTCAAAGAATAACTGCAAGCCAGGTTATAATGGGCCAGTGGATCATTGGGGCGCAGGACCACCAACTGTTCATCCACTTTCAATCCGTCCTGGTAGCGCCCACGCCGGGTGTAATCATCCCCCAGAATGGTAAGGGCATCCACATAGTTCGGGTCCCGCCGGACCAATCCCTCAATGAAGCCGATCTCCACGTCAAGATCCCGTTTTTCGCGCGGACTCAGTCGTTTAGTTGAACCACTTTTCTTTGGCATACCTTCCGACCTAAATCATTGCAAAGATGCCCGGAAAGTCAAGGGAAGCGGGCGGAATAGCCGACCGAGGCATTTCGGCATGGCTAAGCACCAGGTTGGCGGAAGCCAATCCGCTTGAATTCGCAAGCCCTGGAAGCTCCAAACCAGGGTGGCTTTTCGCTTGCCTGGCAGAATTCGGCTCACAATGATCAGTTTATGGACAATGTTCCTGGGAAAATTGGTATTCCAAGCCGGGGTATGCCCTTGGATACTGGATTGGAGGGGCGGAAAAACACCGGGAATCCTGGGCTTCGGCGCTTTCAATCCCAACCCCAAGGTGGGATTCAATATGATGCAACCGGGCGGCTTTTGCGGCGCACGCCAACGCGCCAGGAAGCCTGAATTATGGAGACCATTTTTAGTATCGTGGCCGCCGCCTTGCGGTTTGCCTCCCGCCTCACCGGCCTTTCCTACAACGAAATAAATATCATTGCCTATTATGTGCTTATCCCCATGACTTGGGCCGCACTATTGGACCAGACGTTCCATTTCCACTGGGTAAAGGTGTGCTTTTTATGTTTTGCGGCAGGGGGTTTTCTGGTGGCTGTGCTCCTGGTTGGTTTTTCACGATCCTGCGACTTCCTTTTCGAGGCCTCGGTGGTTTTTCTAAACTCGTTCCGCATCGTGCGTTGGAATTACGTGCAAGCTTCGGTGGTGATTTGCGTTGTTTTCCCCATCGCCATTTACACGGTCCTGGTATGGCTGGCGTTTTTCAAAACCTGACCGATCCCGGCACGTTTGTGCCAGGGAGCATTTTTTCTTGCCCGACAGCCCTTGGCACGCAAGGATTGCTTTCATGAAATCAATCCGTAGAGCAAACGCAAAGGTCAACCGGCGGACATTCATCCGGCAGGGTGTAGCTGGCCTGGGGGCCGCTGCTTCAGTATTCAGTATCAGTTTGCCAGCTCCCGCTGCCACAGCCGCGATCACCAAAGCTGTCGTGGATCCATACCGTGGCTTGAAGGTTGGCGTGGCTTCCTATTCTCTCCGGAAATTCAAGTTGGATGAGGCGTTGTCCATGACCCGCGCTATGGGGGTGAAATATATTACGCTTAAGGATTTTCATCTGCCATTCAAGACCTCCAAGGCCGAACGTGAAGAAGCCCGGCGGAAAACGGAAGCGGCAGGGATTACTCTGTTGGGCGGGGGCGTCATATACATGAAAAATGACGAGCAGGAGATTCGCAGCATGTTTGAATATGCCAGGGAAGCTGGCATGCCGACCATCGTGGCCGCCCCAGATCCAGCCGGGCTGGACTTGGTGGAAAAGATGGCCAAAGAATTCAACATCCGGGTGGCTATTCACAATCATGGTCCCGGCGACCAGCGCTATCCCTCTCCGCTGGATGTGCTCAAGCTCATCCAGGACCGGCACGAACTTTTGGGAGTCTGCATCGACGTGGGCCATACCATCCGGTTGGGCCAGGATCCCGTGGAAGTAACCAGACGGTGCGCCTCCAGGCTGCATGATTTCCACATCAAGGACGTCACCCGGGCAGACCCATCCGGAAAAGCCATAGAATTGGGCAGGGGAGTTATTGATTTAGTCGGGCTTATGAAAGTCCTGCTCGAACTGAAATTCCCTTACCATGTGGCCTTGGAACATGAGTTGAGTGCGGATAACCCGATCCCGGGAATGGTGGAATCATTCGCCTATTTGCGCGGCATTCTGGCTGCTCTTTAGAATAAAGCGGGGTATAAAGTCACCTGCCTTTGATTCATGCTCAGGCCATCGGGACCGGCGTTCCTGCTGGATCTTTTTGCTCAAAGCCTCTGCCTGCCGTCAATGATCCCGATCGGGGCGGGATTCACCGCTCCCTCTGTGGCTGGTAAAAATCTGCAGCGCAATTACTTCCCTCCCACCTGCTGGGAGACGGCTGAGGGCCGGCAAACCACCACTTATTTTACGGCGGGGGAGGGGGTGGTCTTTTCCGGGGCGATGAAGCCGTGGTAAAGGCCAAGGTAATAGGGCAGCAAAAAGACAGTGCCAGCGGCCAGTTCATGTCCGTCGCCACCGTAATCAAGCTGCCAGGGATCTGTATTCCAATGGTTGAAATGACGGTTTTCCACGGGTAATACCTTGCCATTCACCCGGTAGCCGCGGCCCGTCCGCGGCTCGTATAAATCGACGGATTGCTGAAGGGGCAAACGCTTCAAATCCAGGCGATGGCTGTTCCGATGGCCCCAATCCAAGCGATCCAAAGGGAAGCCATACAAAGTCGCCATGGAATCTTCGAGCCAGCCTTGCCAGGGAGCAAGGTCAAAAACACCAAACGGATTGGCCGCCCTCCGGTTGAGGTTATGAGCCGCGCAGACGAAGTTAAAAAAGGGATTCATTTCCGGCTGTTCGATGGCCCAATAACTATACAAAGAATAGCGGATCTGTTCGCGCAGACGCTCCTCCGGAGAATAACGCAACAAATTGTAATAGCACATGAAAGCCATCTCATCATCCGACTGGTTTCCGGAGCCAAAGCCCTGTTGGATCTTGGCCACCATGGCATTGTGGCCGTAGGCATGGCGCTCAAACAACTCGCGTAGGGCCTGGGCGTAGCGGCTGTTGCCGGTCACGTGATGGGCAGAGGCGAGGTAGCTCAGCATGCTCAAGGATTTCAAGCCGCGCTCATACCACCAATTAATGTCATGGTTTAAAGACTCGGGAGCATACACTGCCCAACGCGTGGGGGTGCCATCGTGGTCCAGCAGCACATAGCCATGGTCCAGCATGTGGTCCATTAAATCCCCAACCACCTCGCGGACACGTTGTTTCTCCGCCTCGGAATCCGCGCAAAAATCGTAGTATAAGGGATAAAAGAAAAAGTGGCCGTCCAACTCGTCGGAACTGGTATCGCTTTTCCAATACCACTTGGCATCGGCGCTTTTGGGCCAGCGGGGAGCGTAAACTTTCCATAACTTGTCACCCGAATCGCGCTGTCGTTGGTCATCCTCCAAGCGGCCGTGATTGGGATCGGGCAGCTGGGTGGAACGAATCGTGCGGGCCACGTATCCTTTGGGCGGGGATGGGGATCCGCCTTGGGTGATTTTTTGCAGGAAGCGGAGGGCTTCGAAGGCCTGTTTGGCACGCTGCCGGGCTGCGGGATCGCCGGTGGCGGCATAGCCCAAAGCCTGAGCTGCGCCGTACATGCCGGTCCACAGTCCGTCATTGTCACTATCCTGGGGATTGGCGCTGGCCTTTTCTGCGCGCTGGCGCAGTTGGGCTTCCGCCACGTAACCGAACTCGGTGCGGCGTACATAACGGTCGATTTCCGAGTTGTAGAAATGGGCCTTGGCAGCCAGGCTCATGGGTTTATGCTCAATCAGGCCCACGCCAGCCGAAGTGGCAAACCAGGCACGGTCTTGTGTGTCCACCAAGATTTGGCGGACTTCATCAGCCGGCAGCCAGCGCAAGCCCTGGCGGTAATGCCAGGAGCCGTTGTCAAATAGTATCGCCCCCAGACGGGTGGCAAACCAAATCTTGCCTCCCGGACCGGGGGTGATCCCGGTGAAGTCGTTGTAGGGCAAACCTTCAGCCCCGGTAAAGAAACGCCAGGCCATGCCCGACCGCCGAACCACTCCGGCGCGGGTGGCGATCCACAGTTGGTCTTGCGCATCAAAAGCAACACCCCGTATGGCGCCTGCGGCCCAATTCCGGTCCAATTCATCCATGACCTCCAGGCGTTGCCACGAGGCGCCGGACGGGCGGCACCAGAGGCCATTTCCCGTTGCGGCCCAAAGGTCGCCTGCCTTCGATCGGGCCAGTTGAAAAACTTCCTGGAATGGGGTTTCCAGGCGCCGGGCCGGTTGATCGGCCGCTTCCCAAATCCCTTTGGCAGAGGCTATCCAAACGCAGGTTCCAGCGCGTAAAATATGCCGGACCGCGGGCCACGGAAGGTCGCATTGAATAATTCCGCCGCGGTCATCAGGCAATACAAACTCATTGGGTCCGGAGGTCCGGATTCCGGGAATGGGCAGCCAGTGGTTTCCGTCCCACGCCTGCCAGCGCCCACCGGAAAAAGCGCGCGGCCATCCATGGTCGCCAGCTTCAATCAGCAGCACCGATGGGTCATTCAGCCCATGGATAGTGGCGTAGTTCGTGGCGGTTTCTTGCCGAAACAGTTGCGGGGCGGGTGTGAAGGCTGATAGCTGGCCGCCGGTCAACGCAGCCAGGCAAAACGGAATGCTGAAGGTCCATGGTAATCTCATATCTGGTTCTTCGGGTCGATTTTAAATTTCATGAAGGCGCAGGTTCGGTAATTCCCGGGGAAGCCCCGGCCAGGTTGGGTGTGTTTTTCAAGAATTCGTTGATCCGGAAAGAAATACGCTGCAGTTCCGAAATGGAGATGAGGCCGCATTGCACCTTGGCCAGCCCTTGGTGGCGGAGCGGCTTCCATCCACTTTTTAAGGCGGCATTGCGAAGTATGCTGGTTTTGACACCCGGCCCCAGCAGATCCGCAATCTCGTCATTCATGATGAAAAACTCATACAAGGCAAGACGCCCTCGAAATCCCATATTGCTGCATTCCACGCAGCCGGTTCCCTGCCAGCCACGGACGGCGGCGGGTGCCAAATTCAAGGCCGTCACCATTTCTTCGCGGAAGCGGGGTGGGATCCGGAGGTCTGGCTTGCGGCATTTGCGGCATATTCGCCGCGCCAGCCGCTGGGCGATGCTGCAGACCAGCGAGGAACCGATCAGGAAGGGCTCGATTTTCATTTCAATGAGCCGGGTGATCGCGCTGACGCTGTCGTTGGTGTGCAGGGTGGAAAAGACCAAATGCCCAGTCTGCGCCGCACGGATGGCGATCTCGGCGGTTTCCACATCACGGATTTCACCAATTAGAATGACGTTGGGATCATGGCGCAGCACGGCTCGCAGGCCGGCGGAAAACGTCAGGCCGATTTCCTCATTGGTTTGGATTTGGGAGACTCCCTCCAACTGGTATTCGACCGGATTTTCGATGGTAACAATCTTGCGCACCGAATCGTTGGCATTGGCCAGGGCGGCATAAAGAGTGGTGGTCTTGCCGCTGCCAGTGGGACCGGTGATCAATACCATGCCCTGTGGGAGACGGGTCAAGGCCTCCATGATTTCATTCTGGTCCGGGTCCATGCCCAATTGAGGCAGATCCAAAAACAAGCTCTGGCGGCCTAAAATGCGCAAACACAGTGCCTCCCCATATTTCGTGGGGATGATTGAGACGCGCAGCGCATATTCCTCTTTGCCGGTTTTCATGGCGATGCGGCCATCATGGGGCGCACGCCGTTCGGCGATATTCAGGCCCGCCATCACTTTGATGCGGGAAATGATGGAATCGTGAAGCGGCCGCAGCCCCGTGGGTACAGGGATATCCTGCAGCAAACCGTCCACGCGATAGCGGAGCCGGATATTGGTGGGATACGGTTCCAGATGGATGTCGGTGGCATCCAGGCGCAGTGCCTCGAGCAATACCTGGTCAACGAAGGCGGAGATGGAGGCCTCGATATTCCGGTTGCCTTCCGGGGTGCCAAGATCAAAGACCACCTCGGCACTCCCAGCCTGGATGGGCGCCCCTTCCCGAAGTTGCTGTATGGTATCAGCCCCCAGGCCGAAATGCTTTTTGATCACCGCGTGAATGCTGCTGGGAGTAGCGATTTTTTGCTTCAAGCGTTTCCCAAGCAGCAGTCGCAAATGGCCCTCATCGGTCAAGCTCAAGGGTTCTGCCACCGCCAGGAACAGCCACCCATTCTCAAAACTTATGGGAATCACCCGGTAATGCAAAACGGGCTTGAGCGGGATGCTTTGCAGCAAAGTGGCGTCCAATTCCAGGTTTTCCAGATCGATGAAATCAAGGTTTCTCACTTCCGCCAGGGCCCGGTAAGTATCTTCCTCGGAGGCGAAATTCAAATCGACAATGGCCCGATGCTGGGGGATTTCGAGACGGTTTTGGCGCCGCCGCGCCTGCTCCAGTTGCTGTTCTGTCAGCTTGCCCTGAGCCAGCAGCAGATCTCCGGTATCCTTGGGATCTGAATCAGCAGGGGCGGTCATGGTGAAGGCAATTCAAAGCTTTTTTTCACATTAAATTCGAGCATATATTTTTTCCCGGCGGCATCGCGGACCGTCACATTGCGGAGGTTGATTTCCGCCAGTGCGAAATTGGTAAGCAGGCTTGAGCCATTGGTGCCCACCCATAAATTGGTGCCCACCTGGAGATACGCAAACTTTTGCCCCAGGCTGGTTTCATACATTCCTTGATAGAGCAGATCCACCTTTGGGGGGGCCGGAGGAGCGGGTGGCGGTGGCGGTGGCGGTTGGGTGGGATTGGGGAAAAATGGATTGTTCATCTCCAAAGCCGGCGCCAGTTGGGTGAAAGAAGAAAGCGTGAAAGGCTCACGCAACTGGTTGACCCGGTGCAGGCGGTTGGCCGCTGCAGAGAAGGCGGGCAATTCAGGAGGATTGGGCAACGCCTCCCCCCAATACCGCAACGACAGCACTAATTGAACCACCAGCCACAACACGATCAAAATGGCGAGCAAAAGCCGTTTTTCCAGTGCTCCTAACATAGTCATAACGATTGGCCGCCGGAGGCTCCCAGCATGAACTGCCGGTTAACGAATCCACTGACCACCGCCTCCAGACGCACTTCATCCGGAACCCGCAGGGTGCTGCGGATCACCAAATCCTGAAAGAAAATCGCCGGTTTGTTGGTGCTGGCCACAGGCAGTTTCAACGAGGATATTTCGGCGGGCAAAAGGGGCAGCCGGACCAAAAAACGCCGCATGGAGTCCAAGGATCCAGTCAATTCCACACGCATTGGATACTCCTCAAGAGGGCCGTGCCCAGACTC
>CAIMWS010000150.1 GCA_903845125.1 uncultured Verrucomicrobiota bacterium | reverse complement strand
GGGCACGCAACCACGCGGCGATTTTTTCTTGGTCTTCCATCGAGAGAGTCAGAGCCATTGCTGATTTTGCCATGTCCCAAGGTTAATTTACCACAAAGTATATGTCTAGCTATTTAAAGGACACCGCACTAGCGGCTACGGGGCAGTCGCCGGGTGAATTGCGCTCTTGGTCCCGATTAGCCGATTAACCTCGACCTGAGATAATTGTGGCGTTGCGTTATCTAATCATTTAAAAAATCGGCATGGCCGGGATCGAAAACCAAAGGGAATGGATTAAGCCCACGTGGGCAAAAACAACCGGTACAACGCCGAAACCAAACTCCACAGTGAATCCCTCGGTTTCGATCATTATCCCGACGTACAATTGCGAGCGTACTTTGGGAAAGTGCCTTGCTGCCATCAGAGAATCCACGTACCGGGATTACGAAATTATTGTGGTGGACGGCCAAAGCACCGACCGGACTCAGGAAATTGCCCGCCGATACGCGGACAAGGTTGTGATTCCAACTGTGAACCGCGGGCGCGGCGATGCACGAAATCAGGGCATCCGCGCTGCCACTGGACATATTCTCGTTTTTACGGATGCGGACAACGTTTTACGAGCGGATACACTCGCGCGTGCAATCAGTCACTTGGACCAGCATCCGGAGGTCGAGGCGGTTAACGGGCTGATTTCCAAAGAGCATCCCAACGAGAATTTCCTCAGCCAGTATAAGAATCTTTATATGCATTATGTCTTCCGGGGACTGCCGGAAACCATCACGTTCCTCCATGGCTCGTTTTACGCCGTGCGGCGACAGGCATTTTCAACTTTCGAGCAGGAAACCATAACCGACGACACGGCGCGCGGCCAAGAACTGTGTGCTCAAGGGAAGCGTATCGTTTTTCTGCGGGACCTGGAGGTCATCCATCTTAAGCGCTATGACTGGCAAAGCTTTCTGTCCAACGAATTCATTACCCCGTACAGTTGGGCATACGTTTTTTTGCGCTTTCGCGGTTGGCGGCAGTTGGGACGAAAGGGGGTCGGTTTTGCGCACGCATCGCTCAGCCAACTGCTGAGCGTGATTCTGGCGCCAGTCATTACTTTCTCCATTTTTCTGAGCACGTGCCACCGATTGCCGGTTTGGGTCCCATTGCCGCTGCTGGCGATTTGGTTCTGTCTTAATGCGCGCTTCATAAGTTTTCTCACTTGCGAACGTGGGCTTGGATTCGGCAGCCTTTCGTTGTTCACCACGTTCTTGGACTGCCACATCATGATGCTAGGAATCGGCTGCGGCCTGGTGCGATGGTTGCCGATGGTCTGGACCAAAAAGCCCGATTGATTCCTCTAATCCTTCTCCGCGTTTACCGCCCAAATCTTACGCGGGCGGGCCCCTCGATGGTTTATCGGTTAATCATGGCTATGACAACTGGTTGCGCCAGAGCACGGTGCAAATATCATGCAGGTCAGTGGCATCCCCTTTGCTTTCCCAATCCTTAACTTATGACCGCGCCTCCCGGCTGGAGACGGTCTCCGATGGCGCGGATTCGGCCACCTATTCTTACCTTGCGAATTCGGCGATAGTGGAGCAGATTGTCTTTAAGCACAACGGTGTGGCGCGCATGACGACCTCGAAGCGATTTGACGCGTTGAACCGGCTGGTCTCAATCGAGAGCCGGACGGATGGCGGGGTCATTTCGTCACACGCCTACGATTATAACCGGGCGCATCAACGCACCAGGGCGGCTTTGGCCGACGGCTCGCGCTGGGATTACGGATACGACGATTTGGGCCAGGTGGTTGCCGGCAAGAGGACCTGGTCCAGCGGAACGCCCGCGGAGGGCGAACAGTTCGAATATGGCTACGACGATATTGGCAACCGCACCCGCACCGTCCCGGGCGAGGCCAACCTGGGCTTGGAGGACTTGGTCTCGGACCAATACCAAGCCAATGCGCTCAATCAATACACTTATCGCACGAGCCAGAAGGGCAAGGATAAACAAGTGGTGGCCCAGGAGGGCTTCGCGCATGATGCCGACGGCAATTTGGTCCAGGATAGCCAGTGGATTTACACTTGGGACGGCGAGAACCGCTTGATCGCCATGGAAAGCTTGCCCGGAACGCCTATCGGAAACAAGTTGCGTCTGGAGTTCGCTTATGATTCTCAAGGCCGGCGGATCGGCAAGCAAGTCTATGCCTGGTCCGCTGACCGCTGGGCGCTGACCTCCGATCTCCGGTTCGTTTATGACGGCTGGAACCTCGTGGCCATTCTGACCTCTGACCTCCGCCCTCTGACCTCGTTCCTCTGGGGCTTGGACCTGAGCGGGTCAGCCCAAGGCGCTGGCGGCGTGGGGGGATTGCTGAGTTTCACTGACCATTTCTCCTCCGGCGGCAGCCATTACGCCGCTTACGATGGCAACGGCAATGTGGTGGCGCTCGTTTGGTCCGCCGATGGGTCCATTACAGCCACCTACGCGTACGGCCCCTTTGGCGAAACGGTTCGTGTGTCTGGTCCAGCGGCTGGGATAAATCCATTCCGGTTTTCGACGAAATACACCGACGACGAAACCGGCTTGCTGTATTACGGTTATAGGTTTTATCAAACCATCAAAGGAGGCTGGCTATCCAGGGATCCGCTAATGGAAGAAGGTGGAGTGCATTTGTATGCATTTGTAAATAATTCTCCGATAACATCCGTAGATGCCTTTGGTCTATGGGCCTTCTATGACCATACCACCTTAATGAACCATACTCTTGCGCTTATGTCTGAATACACAACGACTTGGGGAATTACTTGTACTTCCCGTATTGCATCATCTATAAATACAGCTAGCATTAATCAGGATTCTGCTTATTCAAGCGACCTCAAACGCCATTATAATAGAGGACCAAACGAAGATAGGCAGACGGCCGAAAATAATTATCAAACCTATTTAGCAACTAACAGGACGGCTATCAGCACACTTCTGCAAGGGAATCCTACTACTAAGGAACAATGTAAAACTGCATTGGATCGAATCGGGCGCCAGGCGCATTCCACTCAAGATTTCTTTATTCATGCTATCAGGCGAGATTATGGGGGTGAACAGGAGAACAGCATCACTAATGGATGGGGAGCATGGCGAAATGGGGTAACAGGTACCCCCGATGATACCTCAAATTTTTATCCATCAAGTTGGGTACTACTTGGAACTTATGAGCATCCTGGTTATGGCATTGAGCCAATCGTTGCTACCAGTCCCGAGTGGCCATTACGCTGGAATGCTGCCATAGATTATTCGTATGCTCTATACGTATCTCTGTTGCAAGAGTGGACCGGTACGGACGAATGTTTATGTTATTGTCGATCACCTTTTTGGTAAGATCATTTACCATTATTTATATATCGGTCATTGAATTAGGCCAGCATTTTAATAAAAGGCTCAATCCATAATAAGTAAATTCAAGTAATGAAATTCTTATCAGCAACGGTTTCATTATTATGCAGTGTGCTCGTTCTTCAGGCATGTATGGCAGGTGAAGAATCCGATACCGCACTTGCGAACCAACTCCGAAATGGATTAAAGAACGGCGGCTGGTTTGGCGCGCATCGTGTCATGCAGGAAGCTATGGAGAAAGCGTTAGGAAAAAAAGAAACGCTCGCTTTGGTGTTAAAAACATTGTTAGGGGTTGATGATTATAATACGCAATCGCTGGCATTTATGGAATTAAGTGCCGCAGGAACCAATATTGTCCCCATGCTGGTCAATGAATTAAGACCTCTGAAGGAAGCCGAAAGAATCGGTCCCTTGCTGGTATGCCTGGGGCGGATTGGTCCTGATGCCAAAGCCGCCATCCCGATGTTAGTAAAATTTCTCAACGACCAAACCTATGATGAAGCGTTCCGCATCGAACTGCGAGTGGTTATGGCGAACCTGGGCTATCAAGCGCCCGGATTTATGGCGCAAATTCAATTCGATATAACTAACACTAATAGTATAAAATCCAGGAACCTCGAAGGAGTTGCGGTCCATAGGATGGCGAGCATACGACCCCGTGGATGGGTGCAAGGCGACGTAACCTCGCAGGTCGTGAAAGCGCTAAAAATGCGGGGCTCCACTCCGGTGACAGCCATAATCGTTCTAGGTAATTGTGGCAAGGGCCAGAGCAACGCGATCCACGCTCTACGGAAGCTGCAAACTGGATTGAAGGATGAACCGCAGTCTGATATTTCTCACGCCGTCATTGGGTTTGCGCGTTATCGGGTCGAAACAAAAGACCGAGAGGTGTGCCTTCGTGACGGCTTGCGGCGCCTTGGCACAGGACTCATTGGCGAGTTCGCTGGCCTGATCCTTATATCGCATTGTTTGGTCGATGATGAAATGCTCCAGCGAATCATGGAACGGCTCGAGGATTCTGAAACGGCGGTGCGGGTGGGGGCAAGCAGGACACTGACTGGTATTGGCTTGCCGGGTAAGAAAGCCATCCCCAAACTTTTGGAATTGGGCAAAACGAGCACTAGCGCGGAGGAGCGGGCATGGGCTTTTTTGGCGATCGGCACCATGGCCAGCGCGGATGTTCTTCCAGAGCTCGAACAGGGCCTGCAACGCGAACAGGACGATTCAGCAAAGAATTTCATTCGGCTTTCGATGGAGTTGATACGTCACGATTTTACTGAATAGTCCTGATTTGATAATTCCGGCCAGGTGGTCGCGGTGTCCTCAACTTAAAAATGCGTGCGAAGCAGATAGTTATACTTATTTGGGCTGTGGCCTTGCTGTGCGTGATCGCCCCGATTGCAGGCAAGGCTGCTCCTGCCAGCGAGGAGCGCCGCGCCAAATGGCTCACAGCCTTGCAGGGAGAAGATTGGGAGGTTGGCCGGCGAGCGTTGGAAGAGATACTGGCGGATGGAACAAGATGCGAGCCGTTAACCGACACCCTGGTTTCCTTGTGCAGAGCCGGTCCCCGTTGGGCAGATTTTTTTCCCGACCTTGTGGCAGATGCGCTTCGCGAGCGCTTGACCCCATCCCGATGCGAAGAACTTCTCTTTTCGGATCAATCCATTTTGTGCGACGAGGTCGTTTTTCCTGCACTGTTGGGCATGGGCAAGGAGGGAAAGGCCTACATCCCTCTTTTGAAAAAAGTTGTTGCTGCGGAAGAAGGCCTCACCGCACGCACGGTAAAGTCCTCGATCACTCTAGCCAACTTAGGGTGGCTAGTAAGGAGGAATTGGGCGACATTGTCTCCGCCCTGCAAACAACCAATCAGGGGAGGACAGCCGCCATTTGGGTGATGGCGGTAATCCGGAATAATGAATGGATCACTGGCGAGATGAAACGTGATCTCTGTGCCATCACGGAGCAGGGTGTTGACGATGCTGACTTCGCTGCGCTAATATTTGCTCGATTCGCCCACCAGTCCTTGGATTACCATAAGGCCCTGGAAAAGGGCTTGTGCCAAGCCTTGGTGACGCGATCCGGGGCCGAGGCCAGCAGGTTAACATGCAAATTTGGACTGATAAAGGCGCGTAGCAGCACTTCACCAGACGAATTGCGTGATACCCTTAAGCTTTGGGATAGGTATGAAATCATACTTCACCCTCCCGGGCGGATCATCTCGGGCCAGATCAACGGCCGCATGGTATTATCCCGCCGGTCTGGGAGGGCGAGCGGAGCATCCGGGCCGCCGAACCAATCCTTTTAACGGCTTGGAAATGAATAGTGAACAGCGGTATAACATCCAAATACCATATGAAACATAATTCACCTTTAAATCGCCGCCGTTTTCTGCAACGCACCGCGGCCATCACCGGCGCGGCGGCGGGAGTCCAATACCTGGCCATGCCCGCCCTGCTGGGCGAGGGATCGCCCAACTCCAAGCTGGGCGTCGCCGTCATCGCGGCGGACGGCATGGGCGGCTATAGCTTCGACTGCGCCATGCGGGAGCGGTTCGTGGCGGTGTGCGATGTGGACGACAACAAGCTCGCCCGCAAGCTCAAGGAATTCAGCGATAAAAACAAGACCCAGGCCCCGCCCAAGGCCTATTACGATTACCGCAAGATGCTCGAGGAGTGCCAGAAGGACATCGACGTGGTCCTCATCGCCACCCCCGACCACCACCACGCCCCGGCGGCCATCCGGGCCATCCACCTGGGCAAGGCGGTCTTCTCCCAAAAGCCGCTGGCCCACAACATCTACGAGTGCTACGCCCTCGCCAAGGCGGCCCGGGAAAAGAAAGTTTTGACGCAGATGGGCAACCAGGGGCATTGCAGCGACACGATCCGCCGGGCCTGCGAATACCTCTGGGCTGGCGCGATCGGGGAAGTCACGGAAACCCATTCGCTGCTGGGGCGGGATTTCGGCGGCAACGGCGGCCGGCCAGCCAGCAAACCGGTTCCGGCCGGATTGCACTGGGACGAATGGCTCGGCCCCGCGCCCTATCGCGATTACCATGACAACCTCCACACCTTTAGCTGGCGGAATTGGCGCCACTTCGGCACCGGCACGATTGGGGACATGGCCTGCCACAACCTGGACGCCCTCTTCTGGGCGCTCAAGATCGGCGCCGCCAAACGCTTCACCGTGGAATGCCTCCAGACCAAGGGTGGCAGCGAGGAAATGTATCCCCAGAGCAATGTCGTGCGCTACGAAATCCCCGCCCGGGCCGGTTTGGGACCGGTGAAAGTCCATGTGTATGATAACGCCAATCTGCGGCCGGAGATCATGAAGGACGCCGAGCGGAAGTACGAGGTCAAATTCAGCGAAGACACGCTTTTTGTCGGGGAAAAAGGCCTCTTCCGCACGGGCGGCACCTGTGGCTCCCTGGGCTTCCTTCCCGAGGAGCGCCGCAAAGATGTTCCCGAGCCGGCGAAAGTGCTGCCGCGCGCTCATGGCGGCCCCATCGAAGACCTCTTCTACGCCTGCAAGAATGGCACGGTCCCCTGCTCGAATTTCCCCGACGCCTCCGCTCCGCTGACCGCGTTTGCACTCACCGGCCACCTCGCCCAGTTCGCCGGCGTGGGCAAGAAACTCGAATGGGACGTGGAACAGATGAAATGCACCAACCTGCCCGAAATCAACCGCTTCGTGCGGCGCGAATACCGGTCCGGATGGGAAGTTTAACGGTTGGGCATTAAAGAGCTGCCTAGGGACGTGAGGCGTTACCCCATCCATCCCCGTGACACGGATGGGTGGGTAATGCATCCGCTCTTTATCCCTCGTGGCGGCACCACCCACCCCCGTGGGGGCGGGTGGTGCTGAGCAGGTTGCGCCCCTTTCACAAGCAAATCCTGTTGGGGACTCGCCGAACGCGGTCTTGATCCCACCGGGTGGTTGGCGCAAACTGGCCTCCGGCACAGGACTGGTTTTGGCCATTTCCCAAGTGCGGCTTGATTTGCTTATGAATAACGATCCGATCCAGGCGGCCAAACCTGGCCCCCGGTCCGGGGCGGGACGGGTGGTGCGCGAGGCTTGCCTCGTGGCCGCCGTGGGCATCATCCTCTCGCTGGCTGCCAACTGGCTGTCGCCGCGCGGTTTGGAACTCACCCGCAATTATTTCCCCGGCGCCGCCCGGCCCCTGACGCCCACCCCGCCACCCAAAGCCGCGCCTGCAACCCCTGGGGCTGGCAGTTCCCGGACGAACCAGGCCACGGCCGCGGATCTCCTGGCCGCGCGCCTCCAAGCCAGCGGTTTACAGCGGATCGAGCGGACCCAGGTGGAAAAAATCCTCAAGGATCCCCGCTACGAGCAGGACCTGGTGGTGCTGGTGGATGGCCGGGCGGATCGCGAATACCAGGCGGGGCATATACCCGGGGCGCACCAAATCGACCATTATCGTCCCGCGGCCTACCTGGCGGAAGCGCTGCCCATTTGCCAGACGGCCGAGCAGATCGTGGTATATTGCAACGGCGGCGATTGCGAAGACGGCATCTTCACGGCCCTGACCTTGAGCGAGGCGGGCATCCCCAAGGAAAAGCTTTTCATCTATACGGGGGGCATGACGGAATGGGCTGCCGCCGGGTTGTCCGTGGAGATTGGCGCCCGCCAAAGCGGGCAATTGCGGAACGGCCGCCCTTGACCGCCCTTCCCGGAAGCATCCGATAAGATTTGGCAAATGGTTTCCCACCGCATACAGTGGCCGGGATATCAGGGCGGCCGGGACACCGCGGCCGCTGGTGAAGTGTCATGAGTTTGCCCATTAAATTAGTATCAACGGATTTTGACGGAACGATTTATTCGGAAGGGGATGATCCGGCCATTCCTCACGAATTGCAGTCATTGCTGGCCCGGCTGCGCCGGCAAGGGGGAAAATGGGTGATCAACACCGGGCGCACGCTGGAGGACCTGCTGGAGATCCTGGGCGATATCCAGCCCGCCGTCTGGCCCGATTTCCTGGTGGTGGTGGAGCGGGAAATCCACCAGCGCAACGGGCAGGGTTACGAGGAATGGGGTCGTTGGAACCAGCGTTGCCACGAGGATCAGCAACGCTTGTTCAATAAAGTGCGCCCATTTTTGCCCGAAATCCTGCGCTGGATCCGGCAGCGTTTCCAAGCCCAGGTTTTTGAGGATATTTACTCCCCCTTCTGCCTGGTGGCGGCCACCAACAAAGATGCGGACGAAATCCTGGCCCATGTGCAGCGGAATTTCGCGCATCTGCCGGAACTCACCCTGGTCCGGAATGACATTTACGCCCGGATGAGCCACGCCGCTTACAACAAGGGCACCGCCCTGGCGGAAATAGCCCGCCACCAGGGGGTAGAACCCGCGCACGTGCTGGCGGCGGGAGATCACTATAACGATTTGCCCATGCTGCTGAAGGCCTACGCCGGCTGGCTGGTGGCGCCCGCCAACGCCATGCCCCAAGTCAAGGAACAGGTCCGCCGCCAGGCCGGTTTCGTCAGCCGCCAACAGTCGGGCCTGGGAGTGCTGGAAGGGCTGGCGCATTACCTGGGCTGGCCGGTGTCGGCACCGGTTGGCTGATGGATCGCAAACCGTCCGGCAAACCAAGACCTCTTTCGCCATGATTGGGAAATATATGAGAGGAAGTGCCGGCGGCGGCGCAGCGCCGGGATGGGGAGCGCCTGGGCGCCGGTTTTCATTAAACGGATCGAGTGACTGGCCGATCCTGGGAAGGACCGAACGTGCCCATGTTTAACCGTAAGAGCCAAAAAGTGCCCCGCATACTGGTGGTGGACGATGTCGCCACCAACTTGATGATGGTGGAGGCGATCCTAAAGGGAGAAGGGGTGGAGATCGCCACCGCGGCCAATGGCTTGGAAGCTTTGGCGGAGGCGGAGGCCAATCTCCCCGACCTGATCCTGCTGGATGTCATGATGCCCGGGATGGATGGCTATGAGGTGTGCCGGAAAATCAAGGAATATCCCGAGCGGCGCCTGATCCCGGTGATTTTTTTAACGTCCTGCTCGGAAACCCATGAGGTGGTCAAAGGGTTCGAGGCGGGTTGTGTGGATTATGTGACCAAGCCGTTCCGCGCGATTGAGCTGCTGGCCCGGGTGCGGACCCACCTGCAACTGCACCAACTGCGCAGTCTGCTGCCCACCTGCATGTATTGCCACGATATCCGGGATGAAGACGGCCATTGGGAGCCGATGGAAACCTATATCCACGCCCGGGCCGGGGTGTCGTTTTCGCACGGCGTCTGCCCCGCTTGCATGAAAAAGCAATTTCCCGACTACACGCCCTAGCGGGAAAAAGTGCCCATCCGTCCTGGCGCATGCCTCGGCGGGCACGGCTGAGCCAAGGCAAGGACCCGGCTATGATTGCTGACGCCGGCACATCGGCTCATAATTGGCCCATGCCTGGTTGCATCATCAGAGCCAGCTATTCAGAACACACAGCCCGCGTTTGCCAGGCGTATCGCCCCGAGATTGCCAAGCCAGCACTGGAAGCGGGGTGTTTGGTGCCTCCGTTCAAAATGGGCCGAATGAATTGGCCTTTCAGGCGAAGCGGTCGAGCGTTACGTAAACCAATGGCTCGTGCGCATTGAAGATGCAACCCCTGTCGCTCATATGATCGCCGCGGCTGTCGAAAGTGGTATTCCACCGTCCCCGCTACCGAGTGCCTCCGAACGTCCCTATCCACTGGACGCGGCTACAGGGGCGGCGATTTGTCTTCACGGAACCACTCCAGCGGCGGAATGCCGCCGCTCTAATTGCTCACCCGCCGTTCTCTGCAAAATGGCATCGCCGGAACGTGCAAGCGTTTCCAGTTTTGTTTCCGCTTCAGGGCCTGGGATTTTTCCAAGCGCCCAAATTGCTTTTACAGCCAAGGCCCGGGCATCATCATATTCCAGCGATTTCGGTATCCACTGGGTCGCACGATACAGCGCGTCCACCGCGTCAGGCGTCCGCAAGCCATCCAATGCTTCCACAATGTCCTCGTGGCTGTAATGCCAATCAACGTCAACGAGCCGACGGAGAATGTCCAAGTGCTCCGGGCCGACACCGAAATTGCCCCCAATGATTAGAGCATAAGATAAATCGTCTGCATTGTGCGTCTCCCATGCCTCCTCGATCCACTTCAAAGCCAGCCTGTCGCGTTCGATAGCCGAGGGAAACCGGCGCAAGAACTCTTCCTTTGTGATCCTGCTTCGCCCGTTCGGGAAGATAATCAAATCCCGACAGAGTTTGCGTTGTTCTTCCGTCATGGTTTTGGAACAAGGTTGAAGTTCAAAATGTTGTTATTGAATAGGCGAATGAATCAGGCTGAAGCATGGTTCTTTTCTCGTGCACACTCTTGGGTAAGAATTGTTGGCGATGGTTGATTGCACGGTAAGGACGAGGG
>CAIMWS010000149.1 GCA_903845125.1 uncultured Verrucomicrobiota bacterium | reverse complement strand
GTGACGGGGGGAGCGGGGGAGGATACTTTGGACTTTTCGGCATTTGCCACGGGAGTGCAGTGCGATCTATCGAATATCAGTTCCGTCCAAACGGCGGTGGTTGGCGACTTGCTCCTGCGGTTCACCGCTGAAGATATTGAGGATGTGGTTGGCAGTCCGGGTGTTGATACCATAACCGGCAACTCCTTGAACAACAAATTCACCACCAACGGCGGTGCAGACCAAATGAATGGCGGCGGCGGTTCCAATTGGGTGATTGCAATGGCCAGTGGGACCATGGTTTTGACCGACATATCCCTAACCATTAATGGGGTTGCCAGTATCTTGAACGGCATCCAATTGGCTCAATTGACGGGTGGGTCCGGGAACGATGTCATCGATGCTACTGGTTTCTCTGGCAGCACCTTGATCAGTGGACTCGACGGGAATGATACTATCGCTGGAGGTAGTGGCCTTGACCGCCTGGTGGGCGGGGCAGGGGATGATGTTCTGCGAGGTAATGCAGGAAACGATATTTATATCTTCGATGTGGATTTCACCCTTGGCCGTGACACCATCGAAGATTCAGGGGGGATCGATACCTTGGATTTTTCCGCCACCGCATCCAAAGGCTTATCCATCGATCTGTCGATAACTGGGGCCGAACAAACGGTGGAGGCTGCCAACCTAAAGCTGATCCTGGCGGTTGGTTGCGTCATTGAGAATGTGCTGGGTGGCGATGGCAATGACGTTCTGCGTGGTAATGCGGCGGATAACCTTTTTTCCGGAGGATTGGGGGCAGACCAAATCGATGGTGCTGGTGGCAGCAACACGGTGGTTGAGGTGCGTGATTCTGATTTCTTGCTCACCAACGTGGCCCTTACTATTGGCCTGGAAATCAATAAGGTCACCAATATCCAGGTGGTGCGGCTTACTGGGGGCGAAGGAAATAACCGGATGGACGCCTCGGCCTTTTCCGTGGGATCAGTCACGCTCTACGGCATGGGAGGTGACGATGTTTTGATGGGCGGCACCGGAAATGACGTTCTCGATGGAGGCGAAGGCAACGATAGTTTATACGGTGGGGCTGGGAATGACCTGTTGTTCGGGAGAAATGGCAATGACATCTTGAACGGTGGGGCCGATTTGATTTTCCTGCCGGTTGGTGACGATGATCAATTAGTGGGCGGATTTGGGAACGATACTTACGTGTTCGATCAATCCCAGCCATTAAGTCCGCTTTTGCATAAGTCACTCGGTTCGGACACGATTACCGAAATATCCTTGGGAGGTTCTTACGACATCATACTGGGGGGAGGCATAAATGGCATTGATATCGATTTGAGCATCACTACCACCCAGGTCATCAGCAGCCACTTGAAAATAACGCTCACTTACGGAGATACCATTGAAAACGCCTTGTGATATCTCGTTTGGGCACAATAAGGACTTAACCATGCATTCATCAGCTTTTTGGTCGGATGGGAGGTGCAAATGGTATTGGCTCCGATTTTGCAGGACGATGCTTATTTGTGCCCTTACGCTTGTCGCTGCCAGCAAAACCTTGGGTACGCTTTTTGGTCCTTACATTACGGAGCAACCGGCGAGCCAGGCAGTCAGCGTGGGCGATGCGGTCACCTTCCAAGTTAAGATGTCCGTGCGCGGCACTTACACCTACCAGTGGAAATTTAATCAGCTGGAATTGCGGGGGGCTACGAATGATACGCTCACGATAACCCACGCCCTAAGTTCCTCAGCGGGTTCTTACATGGTGACGGTTTCTTATCCTAATGGAACCGCCACCAGCCAGCCGGCTACGTTGACAGTTAATCCCACCGATTTTGGCGATGCACCTGATGCCCCCTATCCGACCACCATAAAAAGCGATGGTGCCCGGCACAGCATTGTAAAAGGCATTTTTTTAGGCCGTTACGTCGATGCTGAAACGGACGGGCAGGCTTCGGTGGATGCCACGGGGGACGATCAAGCCACGGTGGCTGCGGATGATGAAGATGGAGTTGCTTTTTTATCGGCGCTGGTCCCCGGACAAAATGCAAGTGTGCAAGTGGTGGCATCCGTTAGTGGGAAATTGGATGCATGGATTGATTTTAATGCCAATGGCAGCTGGGCCGACACTGGGGACCAGATTTTCTTTAGCGCCACCTTGTTGGCCGGAACCAATCTCCTTGGTTTTGTTGTCCCTTCCACTGCCAAGCCAGGTGCCACCTTCAGTCGATTCCGGTTCAGCACGCAAGGCGGATTGACGTATAAGGGATCCGCCCCGGATGGGGAGGTGGAGGATTACCAGGTGACGATTTCACAAGCGCTTTCCTTTGATTTCGGTGATGCCCCGGAGCCTTACCCAACCTTGCTGGCAAAAAACGGGGCCAAACACTCCGGAAATTCAAAGTTTTGCCTCGGCCGCTACATCGATTCAGAACCCGATGGCCAGCCTTCCGCAGATGCGTTGGGTGATGATAATAATCCCACCGGGACAGTTGGCGATGAAGATGGGATTCGTTTTTTGACGGCTTTGTTGCCAGGCCGAACGGTGACACTGGAGGTGGTGACAACCATGTTTCCGGACCCGCCAACTACTGTGATCACCGGTAAGTTGAACGCTTGGATCGATTTCAACCAAAACGGATCCTGGGCTGATTCAGGCGAACAAATCTTTGTAAACCTGACCGTGGGACCGGGAACTAATTTGGTCTCCTTTCAGGTGCCCAGTGACATCAAAGAAGGCAAAACTTATGCCCGGTTCCGGCTGAACCGCGAAGGTAATTTGAAATTTGACGGGCCGGCACAGGATGGCGAGGTGGAGGATTACCTGGTGACCTTGAGCCTGCAGCAGGTGGATTTCGGGGATGCGCCCCAGCCATATCCTACGTTGCTGGCGGATAAAGGTGCCTGGCATATGATCATCCCCAACTTTTGGCTCGGGGCACGGGTGGATGGAGAGCGCGATGGCCAGCCTAGTGCCGACGCCAAAGGCGACGATTTGGCTCCTGCGGGAACGCCCAGCGACGAAGATGGAGTGCGTTTTTTAACCCCGTTGACACCCGGATCTGTCGTAAAAGTGGAGGTGGTAGCGACCTTGCCTTCCAGTTCTACGACTCAGCCCACTGGCAAGCTGAATGCCTGGATCGATTTCAACATGAATGGTTCATGGGCGGATGCGGGGGATCAGGTTTTCACCAATTACATCGTAGGGCCAGGCACTAACATCCTGGCTTTCAGGATGCCGACGAACATCAAGGAAGGGGATACCTTTGCTCGCTTTCGGTTGAACCGTGAAGGTGCGCTGGATTTCTCTGGGCCAGCTTTGGATGGTGGCGAGGTGGAGGATTACCAGGTCCCCTTGGGTTCCCGCCCATGGGACTTTGGTGATGCCCCAGAGCCATATCCGACCACTTTAAAAAACAACGGGGCGCGCCATCTGATTGTGCCGCGGTTTTATCTGGGTAAAACGGCAGATGCGGAATCAGATGGGCAAACCAGCGCAAATGCCTTGGGTGATGATTCCAATCCCCCCAATGCGGTCGATGACGAGGACGGTGTGACTTTTACCACCCCGATAATTGCCGGGCAGCGGGCCACGGTGGAGGTGGTTGTTACCATGTCCACCGATATCCATGCTTTTCTCAATGGATGGATTGATTTTTACATGGATGGATCCTGGGCGGAATCATTGGATCACGTCATCATTAATGCGCCCGTGGTGAACGGCACGAATGTAATATCCTTTGATGTGCCGGTGGAAATCAAAGAAGGTGCCACTTTTGCGAGGTTCCGTCTGAACAGCACTGGGCAGTTGAGTTTCGATGGCCCGGCGGAAGATGGTGAGGTGGAAGACTACCAGGTTGAACTGAGCCGGAAGCAGTTTGATTTTGGCGACGCGCCGGATTCCTATTCCACGACTTTAAAGAACAATGGCGCCCGGCATGTGATTGTTCCGGGCTTCTGTTTGGGGTCGCTTGAAGACCCTGAAGAGGATGGCCAACCCACAGAAGACGCCTTGGGTGACGACAAAAATCCTCCCGGGGTTGCCAGCGATGAAGACGGAGTGAGGTTCCTCACACCCATCGTGGTGGGGCGTGTGGCAACGGTTGAAGTGGTCGTGAATATGTCGCCCAATGGACGGGCATTCCTGAATGGTTGGATTGATTTTTACTGCGATGGCACCTGGATTCAAGAGGTTGATCATGTCATCATAGACAAGTTGGTCGTAAATGGGACCAATGTAATCTCCTTCAATGTCCCCTCCGAGGTCAAAGAAGGGCTATCTTTCGCGCGGTTCCGCCTCAACCGCACGGGAAAGATAAGTTTTAGCGGCTTGGCTGATGACGGAGAAGTCGAGGATTACCAAGTGACCATAAACCGGCAATTGTTGGATTTTGGCGATGCGCCCGCCCCCTATCCCACCACCCTGAAGAACAATGGTGCGCGGCATATTATCACCCCGGAATTCCAACTGGGTGCCTTGGTCGATGCCGAGGCTGATGGCCAGCCTGATACCACTGCCACCGGCGATGATATTAATCCCGCAGGTGCCGACGATGAGGACGGCGTGAGGTTGCTCAACCCATTACTGCCTGGCGGAGCGGTTCAGGTGGAGGTGGTCGCCACGGGCCGCGGTTACCTTGATGCCTGGGTGGATTTTAACCAAAACGGAAGTTGGGCGGACGAGGGTGAAAAGATCTTCGATAGCGTCCTTTTGGGGGCAACCACCAATAATTTAACCTTCAAGGTTCCAGAAAACGCCGTCAACGGAATCACCTATGCCAGGTTCCGGTTGAGCCGGAAAGGCCAGTTGAACTTTGACGGGCCAGCTTCGGACGGAGAAGTGGAGGATTACCAGGTGCGCATTGGCAACTGTGAAACCACCAGTGAAGGCAACGATTATTGGCTGACCTTCCCCGGCAACTACGCCCCGGATCCGACCAACACAGTGCAGCTGAAACTCTGCATTTTGGGTATTCGCGAGACCGCCGGAACGGTATCCATTCCTGGGCTGGGTTTCGCGACTAATTTCACCATCGTGGCCAACCTGGCCATCGTGACCTTGCCCAAGGAGGCGGACCTCGCCGATGCCATAGACCGGGTGGAAAACAAAGGCATTCATGTTTCAGCGTCAAGACCGGTTGAAATTTTCGCGGTCAACCATGTGAAATACACCACGGATGGTTACCTGGCATTGCCAGTCAATACCTTGGGCCGGGAATATATTGTGCAGGCTTATGGCAATGAGCAAACCGGCGTGCCGGATTTGAACGGCACTCAGTTCGCCTTGGTTGGCTGTGAATCCAACACTTTGGTCACTATTACGCTGCCAGTAAAAACGGCGGGGCATGCCGCTGGGGTTCCGTTCCAAATCAAGCTGGATCTGGGGCAAACCTACCAGTTAAGGAACACGGGTGACGCACCTGCTGATCTGACGGGAACCATTATTCAGGCCGAGCGTCCGATCGCAGTATTCGCCGGGCACCAATGTGCCAATATTGCCACCAAGGATGCATGGTTCTGCGACACCTTGGTTGAACAGTTGCTGCCCGTCAGGTCGTGGGGGGTGGGTTTTGTGAGTATTCCACTGGCGACCCGCAGCGCCGATACCTTCCGGATTCTGGCGTCACAGGATAATACTACAGTTGCCATCAATGGTATCGCGGTGGCCACTTTGAACCGCGGTAGATTCCACGAGCAAAAGGTGTCGATGCCTGCATATATCACAGCGGATCACCCTGTATTTGTGACCCAATTTTCCAACAGTTCTGATTTCGATGGCGTCCGGAAGTCGGATCCGTTCATGATGACAGTGCCGCCCATGCAGCTATTCCGGCCCGGGTATCAGGTCTATTCATTTACCAATGATATGGACAAGCATTACTTGAATGTTTTGGCTCCCGAAGCCTTGGTGGGATCGGTGGCGGTGGATGGGGTGCCCATACCAGCGGGGGACTTCTCCGCCGTGGGGGGCAGCGGTTTTGCCGGCGCGCAGGTTTCTGTCGCCGGGGGTAGGCACATCGTCACCCAAATGGGAGGCGGCGGTTTGAATTTTGGGGTCATGGCTTACGGATTCGCGGAGTATGACTCTTATGGGTATCCAGGCGGAATGCGTTTTCCAGATCTTTCCGGGCCGCAAGTCACGGGGCCAACCTCCCTGACGGTGGAAGCCAATCCGGATTCCTGCCTGGGAATTGTGCCTGAAATCCCGGTGGAAGTGACCGACAACTGCGCCCCCGTCACGCGGGTTAAAACTTCCCAGAACCCCTCGGCAGGGTCACGGTTGCAGGTGGGAGTTTACCCGGTGACTATCACGGCAGATGATGGCCAGGGCAATCCTGGCACATTCACGACAATGTTGACGATCACGGATCCATCACCACCCTCAATTGTTTGCCCCACAAATTTAACCATAAAAGCCAGCAATACGAGCGGAACAGTGGTCAATTTTCGGGTGCTTGCCCGAACCCGTTGTGGTTTGGAACTGCCGGTGGTGTGCGAGCCGGCTTCGGGCAGTTTCTTTCCCATCGGCACCACCAAGGTGGCATGTATCGCTTCCAACGCTTGGGGTATTGCCAACTGTAGCTTTACAGTAACGGTAACAGGACTTCAAACCACCAAGCCGGTCTTGGCTGCTGCTATTTCCAATCAAAAACTGGCCTTGACTTGGGAAGGGAATGCGGTTTTGGAATCCGCATCATCCATCATGGGGCCTTGGACCCAAGTGCCGACCACTAGCACCTCCTATACGATTCCCGTCAAGGAGCCCAACGCATCTGTGCGGCAGTTTTACCGATTGCGTCAAGATTAACTGGTGCGCAGTGGTCGAAAAACACTGGATGGTTTAACGGCGCTGGCGGAAGTGCGGCTTGCTTTTAGGTAAATGTTATGTTAACTCGAGACTGTTGTTTATTTAATTAAATAATTGAGGAGCACAAAGACTATGACCGCCATCCTTTCATCGGCGAAGATTGCATATCTTGCTTTAATCATTGGGGCCTCGGCTGAAATGGCATTAATGGCTAATTCACCCGTTTCAGGAGCCGATTCGCTGCAGGATCTTAAAACCACACCTCTGGACTTTTCGGGTTTAAGTGAGTGGAATAATCCATACTTTGTTTCTGAAGCGGCCAATTCAACTTTGCCTGGCAATTTGTCCTTGGTTGGTAATGCCAGCCAGGCAGTTTTGATTGAAGAGATCATCAAGTTGAAGAACCTGATGGCAGCGACCAATTCGCCTGAGGAACAGGCGAAGATCATGCTTCGCATTGAGGAATTGAATCGGCAACTGGCGAATCTGCAGAACCCTACCACGCCCCCCGTGGT
>CAIMWS010000148.1 GCA_903845125.1 uncultured Verrucomicrobiota bacterium | reverse complement strand
TTAATTTACGGGGGAAAATTTTGCTCTGTAATTCGGCCATGGCGGCTTTGCTGGGAAAGAAAGCCGAGGAAATCACCGGCCAGCGTTGTTTCCATTTGATGCACGGCGAAAACCACCCGATCGACCAGTGCCCCCTGCTCCGGATGTCCAAGAGCAGCCTCGGCGAGCGGGAAGTTTTGTCCTTGAATGGCCACTGGTTTGAAGTGACCGTCGATCCTGTGCGGGATCGGCACGGCCACGTCTTCGCAGGCGTCCATACCTTAAATGAGATGGTGGCCGGACCTGTGCCCCCCTTGCTGAACGGAATTCCCGGCCAGGTCCGGAAAGCACATTTCCTTCCCGTGTGTGCCAAGTGCAAGCGGATTCGCGAATCAAACGGGGGTTGGGAGCGGGTGGAGGATTTTATTGGCAAATGCCTCAATCTGAAATGTTCCCATAGCCTTTGCCCTGAGTGCGTGACTGATTTGTATCCGGATCTGGCCCAGGAAATCCTCCAAGGCATGAATCCAGACGATTGGGCCCCCAAAGAATAGCCTTGCCATTGGGTTCCAACCCGGCGCCTGGCGTGGCGGCGCAGATTCTACAGGGAGTAAATCTTCCCATTTCCCGTCCAATGCTTTATGGTGAAGATTATGAAGCGACTGGCTGGATTCTTATGGTTGGGTTTTCTGGCGTTTAACCTTTCGGCCGGAACCCGCGACGAGCAATGGAAGAAAGTGCAGGAAGCCATGGACAAAGGACTGCCGAAGACGGCGATTGAAGCCCTGGATCCCATCATTCAAGGTGCCTTGCAGGATCAAGCCTACGGGGAGGCCGCCAAGGCCATGCTGCGCAAAATCCTGATGGAGGGAAATGTGCAAGGCAACCGGCCAGAGGAAAAAATCACCCGATTGGAGGCAGCCATCGCCAAGGCTCCCAAGGAGATCGTCCCGCTGCTGACTGCCGTGCAAGCGAACTGGTACTGGAATTACTTCCTGCAGAACCGCTGGCGTTTTATGCAGCGGAGCCAGACCGCGGAAGCGCCGGGCAAAGATTTCACAACCTGGGATCTGCCCCGGATTTTTGCCGAAATCGACCGTCATTTCAGCCGTTCCTTGTCCAATCCCGAACTCCTCCAGAAAACGCCCATCTCCACCTTCGCCGATTTGCTGCAGGCCGGGACCATGCCGGATGCCTGCCGCCCGACCCTATATGACTTTTTAGCCAGCGAAGCCCTGAGGTTTTATGCCTCCGGGGAGCAGGCTGGCGCCAAAGCCGAGGACGCCTTTGAACTGACCTCCACCAGCACCTCGGGGGGGCCCCCCTCCCCGCTCGCCAGCGCCGGAACCTTCATGGCCGCTGAACCGCCGGGCGCCTCCGCCAAACCGGACCGCGCCGCCGATCACCGGGCTATGATGGATTCCCCCGCTGGCAAAGCTTATTGGCTATACCGGGATCTGCTGCGCTTCCACCGGAACGATGCCGATAAGTCAGCTTTTGTGGATACTGACCTGAACCGCCTGGCCTGGGCCTACGGCGCCGCGGTGGGGGAGGATAAAAAAGAACTGTATCTCAAAGCCCTGGCGGCTTTTGTGAAGGAATGGGGCGACCACGAGATCTCCGCGCGGGCCGATCACGAGTGGGCGAAAGTGTGGCAGGCCGATGGCAGGCTGGCCGAGGCCCGGCAGCGGGCACTGCGAGGCGCGCAGGCATTCCCCGAGAGCATTGGCGGCAAAATGTGCCGGAATTTGATCGTGCAAATTGAGGCGAAATCGGCCGCGGTCTTCACGGAACGGATTTGGACCGATCCGTGGCCCAAAATCCAGGTGCGCTACCGAAATATCACCAACGTATTTTTCCGGGCGGTGCCTTACGATTGGAATGTATTGGCCAAAAAGCAGCAATACCGTCCGGATTTCCTGAACGATGCTGAGCGCAAAACCTTGCTCAATACCAAGGCGGCTCGCGAATGGTCAGCGGGGCTGCCCCCCACCGCGGATTACCGGGAAAGAACGGCCGAATTACCCGCCGACACCTCCCTGGCGCCGGGATTTTATTTCCTCCTGGCCAGTTTTGATCCCGTTTTCTCGGACCAGGATAACGTGGTTTCTTTCACCCCCATGTGGGTCAGCAAACTCGCCTTGGTAATCCGCTCCCAGGCGGATCGCGTAGACGGTTTCGTGCTGGAAGCCAAATCTGGTGAACCAGTCTCCGGGGCCAGCGTCCAATATCGCGCCCAAACCGCCCAAGGCAAATGGACCAACAGCGCGCCGGTGGCCACCGACACCAACGGCTGCTTTTCGCTGCCTGCAAAAAATGGGCGATCCCTTTTGATTTGGGCGAATTACAAGGACCAGCAAATCGGCTCGGCCCAGGATTTTGGCCCACACGGTTATCCGCTCGAGCCAAACAAGCCCCGGGAGCAAACGGTGTTCTTCACGGATCGGGCGTTATACCGGCCGGGCCAGATCGTGCAATACAAGGGCATCTGCCTGCGGATCAACCAGGCCAAAGACAACTACGAAATCATCCGCGGCCGCACCCTGACCGTGGTCTTCGAGGATCCCAATGCCAAGGAAATCGCCCGCCAAAACCAGGCCCTCAACGAATTCTGCTCGTTCAGCGGCAGTTTCGTGGCACCCCGGGACCGGCTCACCGGCGCCATGCGCCTGCGGATTGATGGCGGGCCGGAGGGCGAAACCCAGGTTTTCGTTGAGGAATACAAGCGGCCGAAGTTCCAGGTGACTTTGAATGCCCCCAAAACCGCGCCCAAGCTGGACCAGCCAGTGGCCGTGCAGGGCAAAGCGGAGAGTTACACCGGCGCGGCCCTCGACCAGGGCCAGGTCAAATGGCGGGTGGTGCGGGAAGTACGCTGGCCGGATTGGTGGGGCGGTTGGGGCTGGCGGGAACCCCGTGGCGCCGGAAGTCAGGAAATCGCCCACGGCACCGCCCGTATGGAAGTGGATGGCACTTTCAAAATTGAATTCACGGCCCGGCCGGATCGTTCGGTTTCCCCCGCCAACGAACCTTCCTTCCAATTCACGGTCAACGCCGATGTGACTGATTCCACGGGCGAAACGCGATCCGCCCAACGCACGGTGGAAGTCGGTTACACCGCCCTGCGGGCCACGGTCAGCGCCGGGGAATGGCAAACCGACGCCAAACCAGTCGAGCTGCAGCTGCTCACCACCACCTTGGATGGCGAGCCGCAAACCGCCGAGGGTTCCTTGCGGATCCACCGGCTTCAGGAACCGGCCGCAGTGGCACGCCAGCCACTCCCGGGTGAAGCCGGCGGATTTCAACCCGGCCAGGATGACCGGCCAGCCAGTGCGGATTTGTCCAATCCCAACCAATGGGCATTGGCAGCGGTGGTGATGGAAAAAGGTTTCACCACGGATGCCAAAGGCAAAGCCACCATTCAAGTCCCCCTCAAACCGGGCGCTTACCGCGTGCTTTTGGAGACGCAGGACCGGTTCGGCAAAAAGGTCACCGCCCGCCTGCCTTTGCAGGTCTTGCAGCCCGCGAACACCAGCCTGGACACCAAAATACCCAGCCTGTTCACGGCTCCCGATTGGTCCCTGGAACCGGGCGCGGAGTTTGAAGCTTTGTGGGGCACCGGTTATACCCAGGGACGGGCTTTCGTGGAAATCGAGCACCGCAATAAAGTCATCCGCAAATACTGGACCCCCGCCGGCCAAACCCAGCACCTGATACGCCAGGCCGTGACTGATAAAATGCGGGGCGGTTTTACCATTCGCGTAACGCAGGTCCGCGAAAACCGGGCCTATTTGCACTCCCGATCGGTCGCCGTGCCTTGGACCAATAAAGAATTGGAACTGCGCTGGGAACATCTGACTTCAAAACTGCAGCCCAACCAAAAGGAAACCTGGACGGCGGTGATCACCCGGCAAAAAGAGGCCGGCGCGCCGAAATCCGTCCCGGATTCCAAGGCGGAAAGAACCGTGGCGGAAATGGTGGCCACCCTTTACGATCAATCGCTCGACCAATTCCGGGTCCATTATTGGCCGAAGGGTTTCGATATTTTCCGGCAGGACTATTCCCCGGTGAATGCCCAATTCCAAAATGGCCTGCAGCATTTCGAGTGGCTCAAAGGCCGTTGGACGGAAAAGCACACTCCCGTTCAATGGAGCTATCGAACGTTCCCCTCCGACCTGGTCGCCAACTGGTGGAATTATGGTTTTAACCGGCCCACCCGCTCCCTGATGTCTGCCCGGGGGGCAGCGCCCATGGCAGCTCCCATGGTAATGGCGGATAGCTTGAGCATAAATATGGCGGCGGCTCCCGCTGCACCCGCGCCGATGATGGCCAAAATGGCGGCCGCCCCCCAGGAAGCCCGTGCTTATGCTGTGGCGGCCTTGGCGGACAGCCCCGGCGCCATGGGTGGTGGCGGAGCGCCGCCCCCGGCACCAAAACCGGTGGATTTGACCCAGGTGGTGGCCCGCAAAAACCTGGCAGAAACCGCCTTTTTTTACCCGCACCTGACCAGCGATACCAACGGGGAAGTCCGCCTCACCTTCACCACCCCCGAAACTTTGACCACCTGGCGGTTCCTGGGATTTGCCCACGACAAACAAGTCCGGTCCGGTCTCCTGGAAGGCAAGGCCGTAAGCTCCAAGGAGGTAATGATCCAGCCCAATCCCCCCCGCTTCCTCCGCGAAAAGGACACGGTGGAATTCACCGCCAAAGTATCCAACCAATCGGCGGCCCGGCAGACCGGCAAGGTTCGCCTGACCTTCAATTTCGCGGCCGACAATCAATCCGCGGATCGCAGTCTGGGCAACCTCCAGAATGAATTGGATTTCGATATCCCCGCGCAGCAATCGCGCAGTTTCAGCTGGCGGATCACCTTACCGGACGGCTGCGGGTTCTTATCCTACAAAGCGGTGGCGTCCACCGGCCGGTTGTCCGATGGGGAAGAAGGCTACCTGCCGGTGCTGTCGCGCCGGATTCTGGTCACGGAATCCCTGCCCTTGCCCATCCGGGGGCCAGCGACCCAACAATTCCGCTTCAAGCAACTGTTGGACTCGGCCAAATCCAGCACCCTGGTATCCCAAAACCTCGTGTTGCAGATGGTCTCCAACCCGGCCTGGTATGCCGTAATGGCGCTGCCTTACTTGATGGAGTTCCCCCATGAGTGCAACGAGCAGTTGTTCAACCGGTTTTACGCCAACGCCCTGGCGCGGTTCATCGCCCAGGGGAATCCCAAAATCCGCCGGATCTTCGATCTGTGGAAAAACACCCCGGCCCTGGATAGCCCGCTCGAGAAAAACCAGGATCTCAAAGCGGTGGCTTTGGAGGAAACGCCCTGGCTGCGGCAAGCCCAGCAGGAAAGCCAGGCCAGGAAAAACCTGGGCATCCTTTTTGACGAAAATCGCCTGAACTATGAATCGGAAAACACCTTGCGGAAGTTGACTGAGGCCCAGTTAGCCGATGGGGCCTGGTCCTGGTTCCCCGGCGGGCACGGCAATGATTATATCACCCTTTACATCACCACCGGTTTCGGCCGACTCCGCCACCTCGGCTTGGATCTGAATCCCGAAGCCGCCATCAAATCGCTGCGCCGCCTGGATGGCTGGATGGCCGAACACCATGCACAAATCCAAAAAGGCCCCCATCCGGAACAATACGTCCCCAACGCCACGGATGCCTTGTACCTCTACGGACGCAGCTTTTATCTCAAGGACCAGGCCGTGGCTCCGGAGCATTCCACCGCCGTGAACTTCTTCCTCCAGCAGGCCCGCAAACATTGGCTGCAAACCGGGAACCGGCAATCCCAAGGGCACCTGGCGCTGGCTTTGCACCGCTGGGGCGGCGCCGAAAACCGCTCCGCCGCCCAGGGCATCCTGAAGTCGCTGAAGGAGCGCAGCGTGACGAACGAGGAAATGGGCCGGTTCTGGCGCGACACGGAAGCCAGCTGGTGGTGGTACCGTGCCCCCATTGAAACCCAGGCCCTGATGATCGAGGCATTCGATGAAGTCATGGCCGACGCCAATACGGTGGAAGAATGCCGGGTCTGGCTCCTGAAGCAAAAGCAAACCCAGGATTGGAAAACCACCAAAGCCACGGCCGACGCCATTTACGCCCTGCTGTTGCGGGGGCGGGATCTGCTGGCCGGCGACGCGCTGGTGGAAGTCTCCCTGGGAGGCAAGGATTTCACCCCCAAAGCCCGCACCACCCAGGCCGAGCCGGCCGGGGTTGCCGCCGCGCCCGCAGTGGAGCCCGGCACCGGTTTCTATGAGGTGCGGTTCGGCCGGCCGGAAATCCAGCCCGCGCTGGGGAACATCCAGGTCCGCAAAACGGACACCGGCGTGGCCTGGGGCAGCCTCCACTGGCAATACCTGGAAGACATGACTCAAGTGAAGCCTTTTGCCGGAACGCCGCTGCAATTGAAAAAATCGCTGTTCACCCGGGTCCACACCACCAAAGGGCCGGTGCTGGAGCCAGTCAAAGGCTCCATGCGGGTGGGGGATGAACTGGTGGTGCGCATTGAACTGCGAGTGGACCGCGACATGGAATACGTACACTTGAAAGACCACCGCGGAAGCGGCACCGAGCCGGTGAACGTGCTTTCCAGTTACCGTTACCAGGATGGCCTGGCCTATTACGAAAGCACCAAGGACACCGCCAGCCACTTCTTCATTGATTACCTGCCCAAAGGCGTTTACGTGTTTGAATATGCCAGCCGCATTCAACTCCGGGGCGCCTACCAAACGGGTATGGCCTCCATCCAGTGCATGTATGCCCCGGAATTCAACAGCCATTCCGAGAGCCACACCTTGACCGTAAAGTGAAAAGGAAATCCGCCTTATGATGAAAACAATCTGGATGCTCGGGATCTGGTTTTCCACGCTGCTGGCAGGCGTTCAGGCCGCCGGCGGCAAAGTCCACAGCCAGCCGGAAAACGAACCGGCTTTACCCATGGAGGTCAACGATCTCAATATCCTCCAGCGGATCGAATCGGAAACGACCAAACTGATCGATGCGCATCAGGTCACCCCGATGAGCAACCTGCTGTCCCAAACCAATCGCGCTCATTGCCAGCTCAAGCTGACGAATCCCGGATCCCGGGTGCTCACTCCACACCAGATCCATAACGCCAAAACCGACGGCGTGTTCATCGTTGCCGGCCTTTACAAATGCCCGCGCTGCACCCGCTGGCATGCCAACACCGCTGGCGCCTATGCCATCACGCCGGGGGGCGCCGCTGTCACCTGCTTCCACGTCCTGTTGACCTCCAATAGCGTTGCCATGGTCGCCATGAACCGGTCGGGGAAAATATTCCCGGTCACGGAAGTGTTGGCGGCTGATCCCGTCAATGACTTGGCTATTGTGCAGTTGGAGGGCTCGGGATTCACCCCGCTGGCTATTTCCACCAATGCCTTCCCGGGCGAAAAAGTGGTCGCCATCAGCCATCCGGACCAGAAGTTTTACACCCTCACGGCTGGTTTGATTTCCCGTTACGCGGTAGTCCGCAAACCAACCGGCCCCGCAGGCATATTGGACATCACCGCCGATTTCGCGCGCGGCTCCAGCGGTTGCCCGGTGTTCAACGAGCGCGGCGCCGTGATCGGCACCATCTGCAGCACGGAATCGGTGTATTACAATGAAAACGCCGGCCACCGTGACAATCTCCAAATGGTCATCAAACATTGCATTCCAACCAAGGCCCTCCTGAATTTGGTACAACCCTTGCGGTGATCGGCCAAATCCGGAAAAAAACTGACGTCTGCGCCAAAAAAGTGCTCCCCGGATATTGACATTTTCCGCCAAGGTTCTAAAATAATGCGCAGTGTCAGGATGCTTGAAGCAAGCCGAAGACTGAGGCCTATTTAGAAATAATTTTGGTTCGGGTAGCGGTACGTTTCTTCAGCGGGGTCCCCCACCCCCACCTCCTTGGCGTCCGCTGCCCGAATCGCGTTTTCCAGGTCAAGTTTTTCCCGGTTCCCTTTTAACGTTATCAGGCAGAATCGATTTTTTTTGACATCTACTATTACGGATGTAATATTACTTCTGTAATAATTATGCGCAACCAAACACCTGATCGCTTGGGAAGCCTGCAATTGAGGATCCTTAAAGTGTTATGGAAACAAGGCGAGGCCAGCATCGCCAATATATCGTCCGCTCTGGGGAAATCATCCGGACTGGCTTATGTGACGATCGCTACGGTTTTGCGCCGGATGGAGGCCAGGAAGATGGTTGCGCATCGGGTGCAGAATCGCGCCTTCATTTATCAGGCGTTGGTCGCGGAAAAGGAGGTTGTCCAAAACCTGGCCGGAGATTTGCTGGATCGCTTGTTCGGCGGGAGCATGTCCGCTTTGTTCAATAATTTGCTCTCCAACCGGGAAGTGGATGCCTCGGAACTTGAAGCCTTGGAACGGATGATCCGGGAAAGGAAACGGAAATCATGACCCCTTGGCCGGATCTGGCTTACTGGAGCCAACTATTGGCACGCCTTTTCCTGGAATTGCTGATCCTTGGCTTGATGGCTGGGCTAGCCGGCCGGTTGACATGCTCCGCCGCCAATCGCCGCCGGACGTGGATGGTGGCCTTCTTCGGTTTCGCTTTTATTTTGGGGATGGAACTCACCGGCCTTAATGGTTTTTTCCAACTGCAGCAACCCGTGGGGGCCTCCCGCCATTCCTACCCGGCCCGATCCGATCCGGTTGGCTGGAGGGTAAAAGTGGCGGAATCCGAACCAGCGGCATCCATGAACTTGGGCGCGGCGCGGCCGCGAGCTGGGAGGATCAAGGAACGTATGGCATCGGCCACGGCTCCTGTCTGGTGGCCAGCGGGGCTTTGGGTGGGTGGCTTTGCGTTTTGGATCTTGCGCGTGCTGGCCGGCAGATATGCCTGCCTGCGCACACAAGTTCAACTGCCATGTGATGTTGCAAAGAACCTGCCCGCCGAGTTCGATGCCTGGCGGCAGCGCATGCACATCAGAAAACCGGTGCAATTCAAATGTTTGGATAAATTGCCAGGCCCGATTGCCTTTGGTTTGCTGCGACCTACGATCGGCCTGCCGGCCAATTTCCTCGCTGTTTTTACCGAATCCCAACGCAAGGTCGTGCTGCTCCACGAGCTGGCCCATCTGCAGGTGAACGATCCTTTCTGGCATTGGGCAGCGGATATTCTGGCCGCTTTACTTTGGTGGAACCCCATCGTTTGGTGGGCCCGGCGCGAATTCAGCCTGGCCTCTGAGTTGGCCGCCGATGAAGCAAGCCATTGGGTTGCGGATGGCGGCCCGATCCTCGCCCAATGCCTGGTGGAAACAGGCCAGCGTTACCGGGGTATTCCAACGGGCATCAGATGGGGAATCTCCAGCCTTGGCTTCCAGTCCGACTTGGGCCGGAGAGTCGTGCATTTGCTCTCCCGGGATCCCGGCCAATTCATTCCTGCCATCCGTCATGGCTGGCTGGGCCTGGCTCTGGGCAGCCTTCCCGCAGGTATTTTGATAACGGCCGCCATCGGCAGTTGGACACCCCTCAAGCCTCTGCCCGGCAATCAAGTTGGATTCCTTGCCGCTTTTTGGCGTAATTCTTTGCCCGGTTTGCGATGGGAAACTACAAGGGAATCCCCTCCCAAGAACCATCATCTGTCGCCAACCATTCCCGCAGCCGATAAAACCAATCCGCCGCCATTCGCGGCCGAGCGGTGGGCTGTGAAACCACCGCCACTGATGACCAAAACCTTCAGGCTGGATACCGAAGCTTTCCCGAATTACGCCAGGGTGATCGGTTACTTGGAACAGGCCACTGGGATTCATTTGAGTGCTTCCAACTGGAAGGATCCCATCCGCAGCGATCCTTGGATCAATTATTGGGGTAACCAGAATGACGACGAGGACCGGCGGTACTTTTTCTATAGTGATCGTAGCGGAGCGCTTTTGATTCGCGCCACCTCGGAAGAATTGGAGAAGGTGGAGGCCGCCATTCAAACATTAAAAAAATCCGAGGAGCAAATCAGGATTGAAAGCCGCTTTGTTGAAATCCAGCGGGATGCCGTTGCCACCTTGCCGCTACCGCCCCGCACCAGCGGGCAGGCAGCCCTCCTGTCCCAAGGGGAGTTCCAAAAAATCGACCAAATCCTGGCTCACACTCAAGGAGTCAATATCCGTTTGGCTCCCATGTTGACCACCACCAGCGGACGCCAGGGCCAGGTGATCGCCAATAATCTCCGATCCATCCTGGCGCCATTAACCAACTCCACCACGGGTGAAATCGTGGCTGGGATACAGACAATTCCCACTGGCCCCAGCCTGGATGTCTTAGGACACGTTTTAACCAACCGCCTGATCCGGCTGGATTTGCGTCCCTCATATGAGGAATTCCAAGGATATGAGGCAACCCGCAATCCGCCCGAGCAGAGTGCCGAAATCCCCATGCCGCGCATCTTGCACTGGTCTGAAACCAATTCCACCATCCTTACCAGCGGTCAGACCGCATTCTGCGGAAGGTTGGATTGGGATAAAGCAGTTCAAGCTGCTCCGCAATCGGACCGGTGGTTAACCAACAAGGTGACGCTCCTGGTTTTTGTGACTGTGCAACTGGATGCGCTGAAAAAATTCCCCTGACCGCCAGGCAACTGAAAGCTCACGCTCCTTTTCCCGGAACTACCTTCGCGGCTTCCCCAGGATTTGCTGGATGGCCTCCCGCATCACGGAAATCATCCGGGCAACCTGCTCGCCGGAGGTGCAATAGGGTGGCATGAGGACCAATATGTTGCCAATGGGGCGGGTCAGAACTCCGTGGGCAGCCATCACTTCACAGATCCGGATGCCCACCCGCTGCGCCAGCGGAAAAGGCAGGCGCTGGCGCCAGTCCCGCACCAGTTCGATGCCGACAATCGTACCGATCTGCCGGATATCGCCAATCCATGGCAGTTCCCACAAACCTTCCAGATTCCGGCGCAGGTGCTGGATCAATCCCGCACGAGCGGTGGCGCTGGCTTGATGATCGAGCAAATCCAGGTTCGCCAAGGCAGCGGCCGATCCCAGCTGATTGGCCGTGAAGCTATGGCCGTGAAAGAAGGTCTTGAACTCCTCGTATTCGCCCAGGAACGAATCAAAAACGGCCTGCGACGCCAGGGTGGCGGCCAACGGCAAATACCCGCCCGTGAAACCTTTGGCCACGGCCATCAGATCCGGTTGCACTCCTTCTTCATGGCTGGCAAAAAACAGTTCCTGCCCGGCCTGCAAGTGCGGCTCATTGGTGCGGCAAAAACCGGTCATGACCTCATCGGCCACCAAAAGGGCGCCGTGCCGGCGCGTAATTTCGGCGGCCTGGGCCAGCCATCCCCGCGGTTGGGGGATCATCCCCGCCGCCCCTTGGACCAGCGGCTCCACCACCAAAGCCGCATAAGGATTGCCGCGTTTTTGTTGGGCGGCTAACAACCGGTCCAGCTTCCCGATGCACTCCCATTTGCAGCGCCGGTAATCGCGGGCATCCTGGCGTTCAGGAGCTGCCCGGTTATGCGGGCAGCGATAACAATAAGGAGCCATCACCTGGTCGCTCTTGAACAAAAGCCCGGTGTAAGCCTGGTGGAATAAATCGATGTGCCCCAAGCTCACCGAACCCACGGTGTCGCCGTGGTAGGCGCCCGCCAGCGAAAGGAATTTAGGGCGCCGGCTTTGCCCCGATCTCCGGGCGTGTTCATACGCCAACTTCAGCGCCACCTCGATGGCGGTTGACCCATCGTCCGAGTAAAAAAGTTTGGGCAGCTTCAACTCGCCGCCCGGGGATTTGCGTTCCCGGCCAGCGGATCGGGAGGAACCGCCCGATTGATTTAAGGGCGGATTGGCGATGGCAACCAACCGTTCCGCCAATAGCGATGCCGGTTCATTGGCCAAACCAAGGGCTGAAGAATGGGCGATTTTAGCCAATTGGCGGGTGATGGCGGCGTTGATCCGGGGATGGCCGTGGCCGTGCAAATTGGTCCAAATGGAAGCATTGGCGTCCAGGTATTCATGACCATTGGCGTCCACTAAAACAGCTCCCTTGCCGGAGGTGATTACAATCGGCTCCGTCCGCAGCCAATCCCGCATCTGGGTGAAAGGATGCCAGATATACTGATGGTCTAAATGGGCTAAAGGATGCATGGGCGTTTTCATGAATTGGCAGCGAGGGAGGAATCCAATTCCCCCAGGCACTTTAACAAGCGATCCACCTCTTCAGCGGTGTGACTGGCGCTCAGGGTGACCCGCAAGCGTGCCTGGCCGCGCGGCACGGCGGGATAGCGGATGGCGGGAATAAAGAAGCCGTGCTGGCGGAGTTCTCCGGCCATATGCAGAGCGCGCTGTTCCTCGCCCAAAATCAATGGTATTATCGCGCTCTCCCCAAAAGCTGCCATGCCACCCACGGAGCCTCCGCACCGGATTCTCTCACCAGCGGGCAAGGAACGGATGCCCTGGAGGAATTGCCCGATCCGCTCCCACAGGCGATGGCAGCGTTCAGCGCCTTCGGCGGACGCAACAAAATCCACGGCAGCGGCGGCGGCGGCGGCGGCGGGCAGCGGCGGCGCGGTGGAAAAGATGAAAGACCGGGCCTGATTGATCAGCAGTTCCGTGAGCAGCCTGGATCCGCAGATGAATCCTCCGCTGGCGCCCAGCGCCTTGCTCAGGGTGCCCATCTGGATTTCCACCCGGTCGGCGATGCCCAAATGGGAGCACAGGCCTTGCCGGCGATTGCCGAATAATCCGGTGGCATGGGCTTCGTCCACCATCAGCCAGGCTCCATATCGGTCCTTCAATTCCACAATTTCCTTCAGTGGCGCCTGATCGCCATCCATGGAAAAAACGCTTTCGGTGACCACCAGGATTTTGCCCGCTGCCCGTCTCCCGGCGGCCCAAGCCAGCAACCGATTTAATTTATCCAGGTCATTGTGTGGGTAAACCCGCAATTGGGCCCGGCTCAAGCGAGCCGCGTCCACGAGGCACGCATGAGCCAGTTTATCAAGGATGACACAATCGGCAGCCCCCACCAAGGCGGGAATGGTACCTATGGCGGCGGCGTAGCCGGTGGAAAAAGTCAAAGCCGACTCCGTGCCTTTGAAAAACGCCAACCGCTGTTCCAGGCGCTCGTGCCATCCCGAAGAACCGCAAATCAGCCGGGAGGCGCCAGCGCCGAAACCGTATTCTTTCATGGCCTGACTGGCCGCTGCGGTCAAAAGCGGATCATTGGCCAGACCGAGGTAATCGTTGGAGGAAAAATTGAGGTAGGCGCGTCCATCGACCTTGATCCGGGAGCCTTGAGCGGTCTCCAACCGGCGCAACTCGCGATGAAGGCCATCGGCTTTGAGCGAGGCCAGCCTTTCCCTCAATCCGGTTTGGAAACAGCGCGGTGGCGGCGTCGGTTCAGTGTTCAAGCGGCCGCTTTGCGCTGCGACATGAACCGGAAAAATTCATAGCCCTCCCGCAACCGGCGCACAAATACATCCTTGTCCATGAGCATGGTTTTCATGATCCGCAGGATGGGCTTGGCCCGGAAGTAATAGCGCCGGTAGAACCGCTCCACCGCCTCGAATATCTCTTCCTTGCTCAGCCCTGGATATTCCAAGGCGGAATCCTGGATGCCGTCTGATTGAACGATGGCAGTTTTATCCTGCTTGGCAAACCAGCCGTTCTGACGGGCGACTTCATACAGTTCGGTGCCTGGATAAGGAGCGGCCAGCGAAACCTGAATGCTGAAAACATCCAGCTCCATCGCATACCGAATCGTCTCCTCGATGGTTTCCTTGGTTTCCACCGGCAGCCCCAGGATGAAGGTGCCATGGATGGTGATTCCCAAATCCCGGCAATTCTTGGTAAACAGCCTGGCTTCTTCAAGGGTGACACCTTTTTTGATGCGCTTCAATATCTCGGCGTTGCCCGATTCGTAGCCCACCAGCAAAAGCCTCAAACCACCGTCCTTCATTTGCTTGAGCGTCTCGAAATTGACATTCGCACGACTGTTGCAGGACCAGGTGACCCCCAGTGGTTTGAGCAACTTGGCCACTTCGCGGGCCCGGGGGAGGTTGGCGGTGAAGGTGTCATCATCGAAGAAAAACTCCTTCACTTGGGGAAATAATTTATGGGCATGGGCCATTTCATTGGCGACATTCTGTGCGGAACGGACGCGGTATTTATGCCCCCCGATCGTTTGCGGCCACAGGCAAAAGGTGCATTGGGCCGGACAACCGCGCCCGGTATAGAGGGATAAATAGGGTTCTTTGAGATAGCCAATGGAATATTTCTCCACTTGGAGATCCCGCTTATAAACATCCACCACCCAGGGCAAGTCATCCATGTTGGCGATCAAATCGCGCTCGGGATTATGCACGATCTTGCCGTCCTGGCGATAAGACAGCCCTTTGATCTCGGAAAGGGGGCGGCCCTCCGACACTTCCTTGCAGGTGTAATCGAACTCCTTGCGTCCCACCCAATCGATCACCGGGGATGCCTTCAAGGTCTCCACGGGCAATACGGCAGCGTGAGCGCCCACAAAGCCGATGGTGGTATTGGGCTTTTGCGACTTGATCGCCTCGGCCACCTTGCAGTCATTTTTTAGCGAAGGCGTGGAGGTATGGAGAACCACATGATCGAAGGCTTTGGCTTCGGCCAGGCAGGCCTGCACATCGATATCGTGCGGCGGGCAATCCATTAACTTGCTTTCGGGCACCAGGGCGGCCGGTTGCGCCAGCCAGGTGGGATACCAGAAGGAGCGGATTTCGCGGCGCGCCTGGTAACGGGAACCAGCTCCGCCATCAAATCCTTCAAAAGATGGAGGATTCAAAAAAAGCGTTTTCATGAGCTTATGGATTGGTTTTATTTTTGCCGAGCCGGGCCAGCAACTCATCCCCCTGGGTGGTGTCACCGGAGCAACTGGATCCCGCGCCATGGCCGGCAGTGGGACGTTGGCCATTGTGGGCAGACCCATTGCCTTTCACCGCTGCTTTGGCTTCCGCCAGGTGGCCTTTGCCAATCGAACACCCATTAAACGCCTGCACTTGCTGGCCGCGCTCGGAGGGCTTGGGACGCGGCCCAAAATTGTATTTGATGTTCTTCCAATTATCACCCCGCTGGTAGTTGATGCCCAAGGCGCCGCTGGGATCGTAGCCGCAATGAGTCATGCAGTTTTCGCAACGCGGATCCCGAGCCACTCCATTGACCACCCCATATTTATCCCAATCCACCTGTGTGAGCATCTCTTGGTAGCTGGCGTAATGGCCATCCGTCATGGTGTAACAAGGCGCTTTCCAGCCTTTGATGTTGCGGGTTGGAATAGCCCAGGCAGCACAGGTCAATTCCCGTTTGCCGGCCAGGAATTCCTGGTAAACACGGGTGCCAAAAATAGTGTATTTTTCGCCCCATTCAAGAATCGAGGCGAACTTATCCACCGTCATTTTGCGGGTCAGGAAAAAGTCGTCAGGATTTTTACCGAGACGCTTGGCCATATCCTTTTTGGCAGCATCATAATCATAGCCAGGCGAGATGGTGAACCCATCCACCCCCATCCAGGAAAAGTATTCGAACATTTGTTCGATTTCCTGCATGTCAGTTTCCTTGTAAACCGTGGTATTGGTGGCCACTTGGAAGCCCAATTTCTTAGCCATTTTTATGGCTGCCACGCATTCTTTGAAAACCCCCTCCCGTTCCACAATCAGGTCGTGAGTGTATTCCAAGCCATCGACATGCACATTCCAATAAACCCACTGGCTGGGCTTGATGACGGGACGATTGTCCTTCTTCCCTTTGCGGATCTCCTCGATCTCATTTGCTGAAACCAATCCCTCCGCCTGCAACTCCTGCAGCTTGGATTCCAAGCCTGGCTGGTAAATGCTGGTGAGGTAATCCCGCAATTTGCGCCGCATGAAGACACCATTGGTGCAGATATAAACGATCCGTTTTTGCTGCAGCAAGCCTTCCACCAACTCTTCGATTTGGGGGTAGATCAGAGGTTCTCCACCGCAAATCGAAACCATGGGAGCATCGCAGTCCAGGGCGGAATGGAGGCAATCCGCCAGGCTCATCACATCCTTTAAACTGGTGGAATACTCGCGGATCCGGCCACAACCGGTGCAAGTCAAGTTGCACGTGTGCAACGGCTCAAGTTGCAGAACGAGGGCAAAGCGGGGGGTCCTCCGCAATTTATTGCGGATAATGTGTTTGGCTATTTTGACGGTCAACGCCAGGGGAAATCGCATATCTTACTGTGCAGTTTTCGATTGGGCGGATAATCCACTTTCAGCGAGTGTGAGGCTTTGATTGGTTGAAGGGATGGATTCAGGATTTTTATGTTCCAAAAGGAACATGGCCGGGGATACCGACGGACTCGCTGAAATACCACCGCATCCGCACATCACGAGGCAAAGGGCGATGGCGGCTGCGATTGGCAAAAGTTTACCTGCCTTAGTCATTAAATAAGTATAAATTAGGTGAGTGGCTTCGCAACTAATAATTTAACGGTCAATCCCCGAGGGGCGCGATCGCCAGGCTGGGGAATCCAGGTGCAACCACCGGGGAGTCGTGCCCATGAATCCTTGGCCGTGTCTCCGTACTTGAGTGGGAAGTGATTGCACCACAGAAATTTGCGCAAGAGGAGAAGTGCGTTTACGCATCCCCTTCACGGATCTGATAAATGACGAGCCCCCAAGGCAATGCGCAAAACGCCCCGGCAAAAACGACCAGTCCAAATGCCAGGAAACCACTCAACCAAGCATGTCGTTCGCCGGCGCCTGGCCGTGAATCAAACGCTCAAATTCTGCAAAAGCGTAACGGTCGGTCATCCCGGCCAGGTAGTCGCAAATAACCCGCTGCAAGCCGATTTTTTCCACCCGTCGGGCCTGTGGCTCAGCCAATTGTGCGGGATGCGCCAGGAAAAATTTGAACAAGTCCTCGAGCATGCGAACAGCCCGCAAATTGGGCTCATGAACCACCGGATTGTGATAAAGGTGCGTATATAAATACTGGCGCAATTCCAGATTCAGATTATGCCGTTCCGGGCTGTAACGGACGAGCGGCTCGGCTTGCAGGCGGGCATCCATGGCCGAGCGGATCCCCGACCGAATGATCTGTTGTTCCGTGGTGCCTACCACGTCCCGGATCTGCCCATCGATCAAACATCGTATGATGAAATATCGCCGGCATTCATCGGCCAGCAAACCGTAGTCAAGTTCGACCCGGTGGGCGGCATCCCGCCAAAGTCGAACCTCCTGGTTCAACTGGTTTTCGGTAAGCAAACCGGAGGCAAGCCCATCGTCCAAATCATGGCTGTAATAGGCGATTTCATCGGCGAGATTAGCCACCTGCGCTTCCAGGGACGGGCACGGAGCCTTGAAGGATTCCCCGCCGAAGGGTTGGTCAAAACCCGTGTTGTGCTTGGCCAGGCCCTCCCGGACTTCCCAGGATAGATTCAAACCCGGGAATCGAGGATATTTCTGTTCCAGTTCCTCGACGATTCGCAAGCTGTGTTGATTATGCTCAAAGCCACCATGGTTTTGCATCAGCTTGTTCAAAGCGCCTTCCCCCTTGTGGCCAAAAGGCGGATGCCCCAAATCGTGCGCCAGAGCAATGGTTTCCGCCAGATCTTCGTTCAAGCTCAACGCACGGGCGATATTTCGGCCGATGGCCACCACTTCCATGGTGTGCGTCAACCGTGTGCGCAAATGATCGCCGGTGCCATTCAGGAAAACCTGGGTTTTATACTCCAGGCGCCGGAAGGCCCGGGAATGGATGATTCGATCCCGGTCACGCTGGTAATGGGTGCGCCAGTCAGCCGGCTCCTCCTGGTATTTTCGGCCGCGAGTTTCAGCGCTGAATTGAGCGTAGGGGGCAAGGATTTGTTTCTCCCTGCCTTCCATTTCAATCCGTGTTAAAGGCATATCCGGTAATGGTTCATCCCACGCCATCAACTTTTCGGCGCGGTTTGCGGCTCACCCAGGATTTCGTGCACAGCCACGCCGCGTAATTCAAACAAACGCCGGATCACGTCCTCGATCAAGTTGTTGGGGCAGGAGGCTCCCGCCGTGATGCCAATGGTCGCTTTGGTCAGTGGCAGCCATTTCAGCGTCTCCACTTCCTGGTGCAGATGTTGCTGGTAATGCACAATGACCTGGTCGGAAACAATTTTGGTGGCGTTCTTGATGAAATAGGTGGGTAGTTTGGCTTCGCCCATTTCAGCCAGGTGCGAGGTGTTCGAAGAATTATAGCCACCGATCACGATCAATAGATCCAGTGGCTCAGCCAGCAGCTTTTGCAACGCATCCTGCCGCTCCTGGGTGGCTCCGCAAATCGTGTCAAAGGACCGGAAATGTCGATCCAGATTGGCCTCCCCAAATTTTTTCACCATGGCCGAGCGAAGCCGCCTTTGGACGTCCTCGGTTTCCCCGCGCAACATCGTCGTTTGGTTGGCCACCCCCAAGTAATTCAGATCGCGCTCCGGATCAAACCCCGCCGAATGTGCCCCTTTGAATTTCTGCAGGAACTCTTCCTTGTCCCCACCGTTGACGATAAACCCACAAAGGTAATCCGCCTCCTCCAAAGTAAACACCACGAGGTAATGGCCTTTGCCACGGGCCACGGTACGGGAACTGGTGGCCTTGGTTTCTTCATGCCAGGCCTTGCCGTGAATGATGCTGGTGAATGAATCATCAGCATATTGCCGGACCCGTTTCCAGACACTCATTACGTCCCCACAGGTGGTGTCCACAAACCGGCAGCCTTTGGCCTCCAGGTTTTCCATGATGGCGATCTCAGCGCCAAAAGCCGGAATGATCACCAGATCATCCATCTTCAAATCCTCAATGTCGGCATCCTTCTCCTTGCCAGATAAGAATTTGATGCCCATGGCCCGGATTTGATCATTCACCTCCGGATTATGGATGATTTCGCCCAGGATATGAATCGGTTGATCAGGGAACACTTTGCGGGCGGCATAGGCCAGGTCGATGGCCCGCTCCACACCATAACAAAAACCGAATTCCTTGGCCAATTTGACCGTGAGGCCGTTGGCCGAAAGCTGGCAACCGGTCGCTCGAATGCGATCCACCAACTCACTCCGGTAGTGCGAAAGCACCTGGGCTTGAACTTTTTCCATCACATCCGGCCGCCGCAAATTGATCTTCCGGGAAGCCGTCTGCGCCGGGGTTGTTGTCTTCTTAATGGACATATAATTCAGAGTAACATTCCGATCCCCTGCGTCGAGGGCAAACCGTGCCGCAGCGCTCGTGCGCATCTGCAATGGTTCCGGCACTGGCAAGTTATTGAAATGCAGCAGCTTAAAAATGTCATGGACCTTTGAAGAATGGCGCCGCCAAAAAACTTTCATTGGGTTCGGCACTCCTCACTCCCTTTCGGGCATCCTCCGGGCCGGGCCGGAACCTATCCTCCAGCCAGGCCGCCCGATCAGCCCCGCCGGCCCAGGTTCAACCACTGGCCCTCGTGGAAACCCGCACCCACGGCTTCCCCGGTGGAGCGGCTCCTGTTTGAGACACTGTAGCGCCAGCATCATCATTTAGGCTGCCGCGGCCAGATGGGGCGAAAACCGGTTCATCCGACAAGTTTAAACCTGGACTCAAAACGGTGTGGAAAATTCTGTAATAAAACAGTCACCACGGTGAGCCCTGCCGCTGCGAGCAGGGCGCTGGTGGAAGCTGAATCTGAGTCGCTGTTGGCTCCACAAAGGAATTGACATGGAAACCGGGCTTGGTTAGTTTGGTCATAGTAACACCACTGCACGCATATGAATCGTTCCGGAAAAGGCCAGTGACGGAAAAACGCCTCCGCTTTGCCCTCAGGAATCTGCTCTTGGTGGTTGAAAAAAGGCGGTGGCTAAACCAACACCCAGCAACGATCCGGCTCCGGTGAATTCCCGCGAACGGCGGGCGGTGGTCAAAAAAGAGAAAACCTATGAAAATGCGCAATAAAGAAAACAGGGATCACCAACTTTCACGGCGGGATTTCCTTCAAGCAGGTGCGATGGTGGCAGCGGGAATTGCGGTAGGCCTTAAACCCACTTATACGGTCGCCGCCAACAATCCGGCGGGGGATGACACCAGCAAAATCATGAATTATAATCCGGATATGGAATACCGCCTGTGCGGTAAAACCGGATGGATGGTTTCAGCGGTCTGCCTGGGAGGACATTGGAAACGCGTCAACAACATGGTTCCCGGCCTGTTCCAAGGGGACAACTGGCTGAGCTTGGACCTGAAAAATGAGGATTTCCACAAGAACCGTTACGAAGTCGTCTCCCGGTGCATCGAACGTGGCATCAATTACATAGACGCCTGCACTCACGCCGAAATCGTTTCCTACAGCAAGGCATTGAAGGGGCGGCGCGATAAAATGCACCTGGGATGGTCCTGGTATGAGCATGAAGCGCGCAGCACGGCCTTCAGAAAGGCCGAAAAGCTTATCGAAACCCTCGATGCCAGCATGAAGGAAACCGGGGAACAATACGTGGATTTATGGCGGATCACCTGCAATTCGGACGCGCCCCGCAGCCGTCCGGGAACCCATCCTGAAGGAACCCGGTTTATGGCCCACACGGAAGAGGAATCGGAGGAAATCGCCAAAGCCTTGGAAATCGCCAAGAAAAGCGGACGGGCCCGCTGCACTGGTGTTTCATCGCATGACCGGTGGTGGCTGGAATTCATGGTCAGAACCTTCCCGAAACAAATGGATGCGGTGGTCACGCCGTACACCGCCAAAACCAAGGTGGTGGAAAAAGACAGCCTCTTCAACACGTTGCAGCAATTCAATTGCGGTTTCTTTGGCATCAAGCCTTTCGCCAGCAATTCACTGTTCAAGGGCGACAGCAATTTGAACAGCCCCACCTATGAAGAGGACAATCGCCTGGCGCGCCTGGCCATCCGCTACATTCTCTGCAACCAGGCCATCACGGCTCCCATCCCGGGCATGATTAATCCCCAGCAGGTGGATAACGTTGCTCTGGCGGTTAAAGAACGCCGTGAATTGGACAAGAGTGAAAGAGCGGAACTCGACACGGCCATGGAAATGGCTTGGGCCAAGCTGCCTTCCGAATACCAATGGCTTAAGGATTGGGAATACGTTTAAGGAATAGCCTCCCAAAAAAACCGGTTCTACAAGAGCCGTCGATGTGTTGATTAACCACTTATCCCAAACCTTTGGGATAAGTGATTAAAGTGGGTTCGTTTACCATCCATCACCTTGGCTATCTCGCTCCAAACTCAATCGCCCGATCCATACACTCCCTTGAAATCTATGCGGCTTACTTGGATGGCATCCATGGCTTTATTGGTTTTGACCGGCTGGGCAGCGGAACCGGGCGGCCCCATTAAAACGGGGCCACCGCCATTAAAAGTGGACAAGGCTGCTCCGCTGCTGCTGGAAGGCCCCACCGCTCCGCCGCCGGATACACCGCAAAAACCGGCCATACCGCGGATCATGTGCCACGACTGCCACGGCAATTTCCTGGAGGAACCCCTGGCGGTGAACCACGCCAAAAAGGAAATCACCTGTGTGGAATGCCATGGCCCATCCGAAGCCCATAAAAATGACGAAAGCAATTCAACTCCTCCGGATGTGATGTTCCCGCGCGACCGGATCGCTGCCAAATGCGGCGAATGCCACAAAGCACACGATGCGCCAGCCTCCGCGGTGATCCTCCGCTGGCAGCAGCGTGGGCTGCAGAAACTCAATCCGCGGGAATTGGTTTGCATCGATTGCCACGGCGCCCATCGCCTGAAAGTGCGCACCATCCAGTGGGACAAAAAAACAGGAAAAGTCATCCCCCGCAAATAGGCCGCCAGGCGTTGCGGCCAGCGGCCAGGTTCAAACGGTGTCCAGGCGCCCAAACCGCCTGATTTCGGGCCATAACCAAGCCACCGCCAAGACCACGAAGACGGTCCCTGCACCGCCCGACACCACTGAAAAAATGGGGCCGAACCAATTTGCCACAACCCCGGACTCAAAGCCCCCCAATTCATTGGAGGTGCCAATGAACAGGCTATTGACCGCCGAAACCCGGCCGCGCTTTTCATCCGGGGTCAGAATTTGAACCAAAGTGTGCCGCACCACCACACTCACATTATCCGCCACCCCACAAATAAAAAGCATGGCCAGCGACCATCCCAAGGAGGTGGAAATACCGAAGCCGATGGTCGCCAGGCCAAAAACGGCCACCGCCCATAAGAGGTCGCGCCCCGCTTTCTGCAACGGAGGACGATGCGCCATATACAAAGCTGAAACCAGGGAACCAATAGGCAGCGCAGCTTGCAGGAATCCCAATCCGCTGGGGCCTGCGTGCAGGATATCCTTGGCATACACTGGCAGCAAAGCCGTCGCTCCGCCCAACAAAACCGCGAAAAGATCCAGCGTGATGGTCCCCAGGATGATGCGGTTCGCGAAGACAAACCGAAAGCCGGTCATCAAGCTGGTTGCCGTCATATTTTCCTTGGGCAAAGCGATGCGCTGATATCTAACGAGGCATAAAAGGAGCAGGCAGGTGGCCGCAGTGGCGGCATTCACCAGGTAAACGCTCACCGCATGGCCCGTAAAGGTTATCAATAATCCCCCGACCGCCGGGCCGGCCACCGAAGACAACTGGAAAGCGCCGGAATTCCAAGCCACTGCGCGTGAAAACAAATGACGCGGCACCAACTGTGGTAGAAAGGAGGAACTGGCAGGCCAAAGAAAGGTACGGGCCGATCCAATCAGGAACAGGCAGGCGTAAACCCAGGCCGCAGGCAACTGCCAGGCGGATATCACCGCCAAGCCCAGGCTGGCCATGGCTAATAGCAACACCATCCAGAGCATGATTTTTTTGCGGTCGTGGTTATCCGCCCAATGGCCGGCTGGCAGCGTCATCAGGAACATGGGAACCATCTGCGTCAGCCCCACCAAACCGAGCGATAAAGCGGAATGGGTCCGCTCATAAAGCTCCCAGCCGACAGCCACCGTCAACATTTGCTGTCCCAAAGCCAGCGTGAAACGGCCAATCAGGTAATACAGGAAGTTGCGGTTGCGCAGAACCGCATAGATCCCATCCTTGTTCGTTGCAGAATTGTCGTTCAATGTTTCCTTTGCCACAGCCGCCGGATTGGCGACCGGCACCCTACCCGGTGCCGGTCAAAGATCAAGCCCCGGGAAAACACCATGCCCACCAGCCTCGCCGGCCAAAGAATCCGCTTGCACCGCGTCCGTAGCAGCTACAAAGATATGGGGCTTTAACATGGAAACCGTTGTATTTCAGAGCACTAATGGCAAGTCACCTTCGGTGGATTTGCGGCAGGCCTTGCTGGCAGGCCAAGCCCCGGATCGGGGCCTTTACCTGCCCGCCCGCTACCCGCAATTGAGCGCCGAAACGATTGCTGGTTTCTCCCAGAAACCCTATTACGAAATTGCTTTCCAAATCCTGCGCTTATACACCGCTGGCATTATGGAGGAATCCGCACTACGGACCCTTTGCCACGATGCTTATAACTTTGAGGTTCCCTTGGAACCGGTTTATGACCGGGTGCACGTCCTGCGCCTGGATCGCGGCCCAACCGCTTCCTTCAAGGATTTTGCCGCCCGGATGATGGCCCGGTGGCTGGGTTTGTTCCTGGGCCAGTCACACCAGCAATTGACCATCCTCACCGCGACCAGTGGCGACACCGGTTCGGCGGTGGCCAGCGCTTTCCACGGCGTTCCCGGCATCCGCGTTTTAGTGCTGTTCCCCTTCGCCGAAGTCAGCCGCCGCCAGCGCCTCCAAATGACCACGCTGGGGGACAATATCCGCACCATCGCGGTCGATGGGAAGTTCGATGATTGCCAGGCGCTGGTCAAACGCGCCTTCTCGGATCCCAGCCTTGCATCCATACCGTTATCCTCTGCCAATTCGATTAATATTGGCAGGTTACTGCCGCAGAGCGTTTATTATTTCTACGCCGCCTCCCGCCTGGCCAAACCGGGCGAACCGATCGTCTTCAGCGTCCCCTCCGGCAATTTTGGAGACATGATGGGGGCGGTGATCGCCCGGTCTATGGGCTTGCCTATCAAGCGGTTGGTGGTGCCGGTTAATGGCAACGACGCATTCCCCAATTTCCTGGCCTCCGGAAATTACCAAAAAATAGATCCCTCCCGGAATTGCATCTCCAACGCCATGAACGTGGGACACCCGAGCAACCTTGCCAGACTGGTCGCCGTGTTCGGTGGCCAAATGGACGAAACCGGCTGTATTCACCGACCGCCGGATTTGATGGCTATGCGCCGCGACCTGTTCTCCGTAACGGTTTCGGATGATTTGACCCGTTCGACCATCCAGGAAGCCTGGGCGAAGCATCGCTTGCTCCTGGAGCCGCATGGCGCAGTAGGCTGGCAGGGTTTTCTCCAGTATATCCGCCAGGAGTCTTTCCTCGACGAACCAGCGGCGATCCTGGAAACCGCCCACCCGGCCAAATTCCCCGATGAGATTGAAAAAATCCTGAAATTCGTTCCCGAAGTTCCTCCCGCTCTGGCGGCTTTGGACCACCGTGAGGAGCGTTTTGACCGCCTGGCGGTGGATTATTCCGCGTTTCGTGCTTACTTAAGGGGACATTATGGCTGACATGAAATATATTGTGGTTTTGGGGGATGGGATGTCCGATTACCCGGTTGCCAGACTGGGCGGAAAAACTCCTTTGCAGGCGGCGCGCAAGCCGAACATGGATCGGATTGCCCGTGAAGGCTGCTGCGGGCTATTGCGCACCATCGATGAAGATATGTCGCCCGGCAGCGAAACCGCCAACCTGGCAGTGATGGGTTACAGCCCAAGAGAAGTTCTGCAGGGACGCGGCGTTTTGGAAGCAGCCAGCATGGGGGTGGATATTGGTCCGGATGAGATTGGCATGCGCTGCAACTTGATTTGCCTGGCGGACGGGAAAATCAAAAACCACTCTGCCGGCCACATTTCCTCAGAGGAATCCGATCAAATCCTGAAAACCCTCCAAGCGGAAATCGGCGACGACCGGCTGCGCTTTTACACCGGTGTCAGCTATCGCCATTTGCTGGTCGGCAAGGGCTTGGATCCCCGGCTGATCTGCAAGCCTCCGCATGATTTTCCAGGCCAGGCAGCCGAGCCGCTGCTGATCCAGCCCAAAGTGCCGGAAGCGGCCGAAACCGCCGACCTCCTCAACCGCGCGATCCATCGTTCGTGGGAAATCTTGAGTGATCACCCGGTGAACGTCAAACGGCGGGCCAATGGCAAGGATCCCGGCAATTCCATTTGGCTGTGGTCCCCTGGCCGCCGCCCCAAAATGTGGACTTTCCGCGAACGATTTGGCGTCTCCGGGGCGGTGATTTCCGCGGTGGATTTGATCCGCGGCATTGGGGTTTACGCCGGTCTGGAGGTAATCAAAGTGCCCGGGGCCACTGGCTTGTATGACACCAATTACGAAGGCAAAGCCGATGCCTGCCTGGAGGCGTTGAATCGCCACGACTTTTGTTACGTGCACGTCGAAGCCCCGGACGAAGCCGGCCATGATGGCAACCTGGAACTGAAGATCCGCACGATCGAGGATTTGGATAAACGCCTGCTGGGGCGCATCCTGGATGGCTTGGACTGTTCGGGCACGCAGGCGGTCGTCGGGATCCTGCCTGACCACCCCACCCCGGTGGAAAAGCGGATTCATGTGAAAGATCCGGTGCCGTTTGCCATTCGCGACCCACGCCGCAAGGCCGACGCTGTTCAACAATACGACGAGTTTAGTTGTACCCAAGGTGGTTTGGGCCTGCTCCATGGCGATGGATTTATCCGTGCGGTTTTCGATGCCCACCCCACTGCCTGACCGGGAGGTTGATTCGCCGGTGCGAATCTGAAGGATTACACCTTGGTCACTGCCGTAAATCGGCGGCGAATCGCCTTGCGGAAAACGGCCGCCGGATATCCCAAGACCAAGGCTATGGCGGGCTTATTGCCAGGCGGAATTTTTAAACGGCGGCAAAGTCCTTGATTCCGCTGGATTATGGGGGCTGCGGCTCCGATCATGGTGTTACCAATCCCCATCGCTTCGGCAGCCAGCATGGCATAGGTGCAGGCGATCATCGCGTCCGCCGCCTCCGCCACCGGGGAGTGGTGGAAGAGCAGGACCGCCGCGGCGTCGTAAAACAACGCATCTTTCCCCTCCCCCTGCGCTTGCAAATAACCTTTGGCCAGGGGAATGACAAATTGCCCGAAGAATTCGTAATTCTTCCGTCCAATGAACGGTCGTAATAAGGCCAGCAGCCACGGTTTCATGTATTTCAGGAGGCTCCCATAACCCTCCACGACCGCGTCGGCTAACTGCCGGACTTCCGTTCGACCGCTGACCACCACGCATCCGACATCCCAAGGCGGTATCCCCATGGGAGCGCTGGCAGCCATGCGCAGGATTCTTTCCAAAGCCTCAGGTTCAATATCCCGTCCCGAAAACCGCCGGACGCTGCGGCGAGACAGCATCAAGGCCTCCAACTCTTCCGCCTTGGCGCATTGCTCCTTGCCGGGCAATGGTATCAAATCTCCCGGTGCCAATCCACGGCCGGTGACGCTTACACTACCCTCTGGGCACACCATCATGCAGTGCCCGCAGGCAATGCAACCAAAGGAACTGTCGGCGCATACCTTCAACCGTCCCTCTTCCATCCGCAAGACCTCGGTGGGGCAGATCCGGGCGCACTGCCCGCAATTCTTGCACGTCACGGTGTTGATTGCCACCGTTCCTGTTTCCCGGTAAATGCTGTGTGGCACTGCCATGGCGCTTATGATACACCAGCCTCCCCTATACGAAACTTCTATTTGCGGTAGGCGATGGTGAAGAGTTTATTTGTCGGACAATCCATTATCATAGGACTTGTGATCCACCGCGTAGGAGTTTAGGTTTAACTTTAATGATCATGGATGGCGAAAAATTTTCTTTTTGCCTGCCCGATTGGCCGGCCTGGCCTGCTTTGGGTTTGATCGTGGCGGGCTTGGGTTTGCCCGTAAACCGGATTAATTGCCCGCGGAGAGGGCGGGATATTAAGCCGCAGTCAATTGCCGCTATGGAACTGTTGGCAGGCGCCGTCGGTTTGCCTCCCAAACCGCTGGCTGTTTTTTACAGAAGGAGATGAAAATGAACGCGAGATTTAAACTGGCTGATTCATTAAAGGCGGGCCAACCGTGCCACGCCCCGGTCGAATCACCCAGGCTCTCCAAAAGTGTCCGGCGCGGTTTCACTTTGATCGAGTTGCTGGTGGTCATCGCCATCATCGCCATCCTGGCCGGAATGTTGCTGCCCTCGCTTTCCCGGGCCAAGGCCAAGGGACATCGCACCGTATGCATGAACAACCTCCGCCAGGTAAGCCTGTTCATGCAGTTATACACCGATGAGAACAGCGACTTGTTCCCCGCCCACCGCAACTCGGGCCTGGCAACGTCTGATGGGGGGCCTTCGGTCACCAATTGGTGGGGCACTACCATAGTGAAATACGGCAACGGCCGCAGCAACCTGTTCCATGACCCTGCGATCAACGGCAAACGCTTGGATAACGGCACCACCTGGCAGTGGAAATTCGACTGCCACCTGGTTGGCTACGGTTACAACGGGTATTTCCTGGGCCACCATCCTTACGGCCCCGAGACCGTCACGGTCGGTGGAATCAGATTCGACATAACAACCACCTTTAAGCGCAGTGCCATCCGAAGCCCGGCCATGAACCTGGTGGTGGCAGACAAGGAACCCTACGGCAATCCCCCCTCCTGGAGCAGCAGCCTTTGGTGGGTATCCTCCTGCATGGATCCCAAGGTGGTGGCCAGCAGTTCTTTCCCCACATACGAAGGTGTTGAACCCAAACGCCATCTCGGCATGGCGGTGGTCTCCTTCAACGACGGGCATACCGAAGCCCGTAAAAACGAGAATATCAATCCCCCCGCCAATCCCGCCGATGGCAGTGCCAGGGCTCTGATCAATTCACAATATTGGGATCCGCTCCAACGTGCCGGCAAACAATGAGCGCAGCCGGTGCCGACGAATGGGCAGGATGCCCAGGCAACACTGTCAACTCACGGATTAATGAATTGCTTTAACTTTTAACCCGAACTCCGAGATAGAAAATGAGGTCGTAATGCGCAACCTCCTGAGGCTATAAGGTTTAATGCAAAACAAACCCGCTTCAGACTCGCACAAAACGACCCCCATCGAAATTAGCGCCCTG
>CAIMWS010000147.1 GCA_903845125.1 uncultured Verrucomicrobiota bacterium | reverse complement strand
TAAAAAAAATGCAAACCTAACTTCGGAGTTCGGGTTAAAATCGATTCCGGCTCCGGGCTGGGCCGGGTGTAAATGGGAATAACCAGCCCTTCGACCTTCATCCCCGGCTTCAAGGAATGAATCACGTTTGGAACCTGCGCGTTGGCGAACCAGCCAAAAAACAAAAAAACTAAACACCAACCGGGGAGATTTGGTGGGAAAGATTTCACCTGTGTAAAATTCATTGGAATTGAAACCGCAAACAATCGTCTTCTTCCAGTCCGACGTTTAACCTACGGATAGATTGTATTCCGGAAATGGCATCATTCAAGACTAATCGCGACCGACCCATCGCAAAAACCTGGCCCGCCTCAATTACCACCTTCCGCACAAGGTCCTTGATGCCCTGGGATGCAGCCCGTGCCGGCTAAAACGCATAACTCCACGCGCCCTGGCAGGCAAACCACAAGCGATCGCGATAGAGCTTGAGGAACGGGCTCAACACGGGGTCCACCGGCGCGTAGAGCGACCAATAGGGCCCGGCGGTGATTTTGAAAGCGTGGTGCCCCGACTGCCACCGGAGCCCGGCGCCCAGTTCCACCGCTTCCAGGGCGGGGGAAGCGGTGGACTCGGGCAGGGATTGGCTTAATTGGCCGGTGTCGCTGTAGTAGCGGCCATAGAGGCTGAGGAACCAGGTGGAATTCCAGTCGCGCTCCAGGCTGCACCCGGCGGACCAGGCCTCAAAGGCCGGGCGTTCCTGGCTGTAGGAGAGGGCGGGACGGGCCACCCAGTGCTGCCCCAAAGCCGTGTTGATCGAGCCCAGCCAGGCATACCGCAACTCCCGCTCGGTGGTGTCGGTCACCTGCAGCTCGTTCTGTACGCGGAGCCAGCGGGTCAGGATGTTCTCCGTGGAGAAACGGGCTGATCGGGAGTAAATGGTGTCGCGCCGGCGCTGCAGCGGTTTGAAGATTTTTTTCTCATATGCCGGGGCCACGCTATCCTTCTGGTAAGAGATATCCGCCTGGAAAAATCCGGCGGCAGGGAGATATTCCCACCGCCCACCGCCGGAGAAAAAGGCGCCGCGCGGATCGGCCTCGCGGTAGCCGGCCAGGCCCGAAAAACGCTGGCGGTAATACTCGTTCAACCAAAGGGAGCGGTAATCATTATAGCCCTCATAATAGCCCGCAGACCCGGACCAGGTGAAGCGCTCCGGCCAGCGCTGCCTCAGCCCCCCCTGGAGGTTGTAGCGCAAATCCTCCAGGGAGGCCGGCACCCCGGCAAAATCAATGGGGGAAGGCTGGTAATCGGCCCAGGTGAGGCCTTGCGAAACCGAGAGCTGCAGATCTCCCTGGGGCCAGCCAAGGCGATAGCTCTCGGCGGTTTCCCACAAATTCAAATCCGAGCTGGACAGCCCATCCACGCCAATTTCCACCCGGTGGCTGAGCCGCATGCCCGGCGGCCGGTCCTCTGCACGGATGGTTTTCGGGCCCTCGGCCAGCTGCACTGCGCTGGCAGGCTCCTTGGGCGGGAGGCTGTCGATGACCTTCCGCAGCCTGCCGCTGCCCTCGTAAGGGCCGGCGGAGCATTCCACCCAGCGAGGATCGCTGGCAGAGGCGCGGGAGCCATCCAGGATGACGATGAACGGCAACATTTGCCCGCCGAAATGCCGGTAAATCCGGCCGTCGGGATCATTCACCGCCAAGCTGATCCCGGCTTGGGCGACGAACCTGGACGTCTGGCCGGGATCCCGCTTTTCGATGTTCACCGCCACGACCTTTACCGCCAGCCCCTGCGAATTTCCGCCCCGCGCGGCATAATATTGCTGGATATCCTTTTCAATCTCCTCCGAGGCGCGCAGGCAGGGCACACACCAATGGGCAAAAAAGTCCAGCACCACCACCTGGCCGGCGAGTTCCTGGAGCCGGAACGGCCTGCCATCAGCCACCCGGGACAATTCAAAAACCGGCGGCGCAGGCCGCGCCGAGGCGGCTGCCGCGGGAAAGGACCCTGCGGCAAGCAGGGCCAGCAGCAGCAGGCCGGAAAACAGCCGCGCCGCCACTCGGAACCGGCCTGGAGAATCGTTTCCCGCGTTCGGTATGGTGAGCTTGTTTTTCACCGGCTAACGGCAGGAGGTGCAACCGGCCGCCTGCGCTCCGCCCGAGGTGGCGGACCCCGGCTCAACCTGCGGGAAGAGTTTGCCTCTGTAATTGAACACCATGGAGTCCGAAAAAACCATGTTGGGCTTGGCCACCAGCCCTTGCTCATGCACCGGCACTTTTTGGCAGCCCGGCCCGGCGAGAACCAGCGCCAGGCACAGCCAAGCCCACCACCCTCCAATCCCGGCCATGCCACGCCTCCTGAAAGCCCCCCTCCTTGGCTGTGCCTTGGAAGCTGGGAGGCTGGCGGCGGCGCTGGTTTTGGCGCCAGCTGAAGTCTGGGCCGTAATCCTCCCCTGCCCGGGCCGGCCCCTGCCGAACCGGTTGGACGCCCGGTCTCCGGCCCCTGCCCAGATTGCTCCGGCAGGAGCGCGATGATGCCGGCCGCCGTCGCCGATGCTCCACCGGGCACGTTCCTTCAGGGAGGAATGATTGGGATTCATATCATACCGTGCAATTTAGATGGTATGTTAACAAACCAGCAATCCAATGTCACGCCGTTAATGAGGCGCTGTAAAAATCCGCCATGGTTCAAAATAAAGGAAACCGGCAATCCTCAACCGAAGGGAGGCAAAACGATTTGGACCAGCGTGTTCCCAGCCTCTGGGCGCATGGGGATCAGTGGCAGAAAGAGGGACTATGGATGCCCCGGGGCACAAGGGAATCACCAGGCCTGGATTACGCGCCGGCAACGGCATTACTGATGCGCTTGCCTGCAAATCGGCAGCCCGGGCATGGCACCGGCTGAAGTGCCAGCGTTGGCCAGTGGGCTAGAAAAACCGGTCGCAGTTAATGGATCATCACTCAGGATAAACCCGCCAAACTTCCCTGTCCTTTAAACCGCGTGCAATAATCTGGATTCGCGCGGGATCCCAAAGGTTAAGGTGTCGTCGGCTCGGGAAACCGCCTGAACTTCCTTCGTGCCGAGCGCCCACAATCCGTGCGGGCGCGAAGCCCCCCCCGTTGACTCACGGGAAAAAGACACCGGAGAACTCTGAGTAAGCAGGGTCGATGAACTCCAGTTCTCATGTTCTTTTTTGTTCTAAAGATTTGGCGTCCGGAAGCGAGCTAAAT
>CAIMWS010000146.1 GCA_903845125.1 uncultured Verrucomicrobiota bacterium | reverse complement strand
GCGTTGGCCAGCGGCCTGTTCGATCTCCTCTGGGAGGCCTGCCAACCCTCCGCCTCAAAGAAGATCATTGCCTCCAATCCACTTCCTCAAATATGCCTCAACTAATTTGGCATACACCCGCGCGAAATAGCGGCTTGGTTTTATGCTGGCTGGATTTGCCTTTTTGGTCCAGATTGTATGACCATGCGCTTGGCACGATTATCAGTATGCACTCCCAAGGGGGTAACGGGAATCTTTTTAGGCTGGCTCGGAAAGAGCCACAACTGTGGTGTTCCAGGACTGCCGTTGCTCCTGCTGCTCCTGCTTGCTACCGCCGGATGGGATGGCCAGGCGGCGCCATTCAACCGGGAGTTCGATTTCAGGCAGCCGGATGGGACGCTGATCCGGTATCGGGGGTGGGGGAATGAATTTCAGGCGGTCTTCGAGGATTTGAATGGTTACACGATCCTCTTCCAACCCTCTGAACGGGCTTTTTATTACGCCCGGGTGGCGGTTGATGGACGGGAATTGGAATCCAGCGGATTGCTGGTGGGCATTGGGGATCCGCAAACCGCCGGGTTGGCCAAACATTTGCGTGTGCCAGGAGATTTGGCCCGGCAGCGGGCGCGGGAAAAATACCAGGCATGGGATCAGCAACTGCACCTCTCCGAACGCTGGCAGAAACTCAAGGAAAACCTGGCGGACAAACCCCAGGCCAGCCCGATGGGGCCGCCGAATCACACCACTTTGGGGACAAAATGCGGCTTGTGCTTGCTGATCGACTTCGACAACACAACCTCCACCATCGCCCAAGGGGAGGTGGTGAAATTCCTCAATGGTGACGACTATACCGGTTACGGCAACAAAGGATCGGTAAAAAGCTATTATTACGACAACTCCAACGGCAAGCTCACCTACACGAACGTGGTGACTGCTTACGTGCGCATCCCCAACTCGTTGCACCCGAGAAGCTACTACGACAATATTTCAATGACTTGTCAAAATCAAGGGAATTTATTGATTCGAGATGCGCTGAATATCCTGAAAAAACAGACCAATTACGCCACGGAGGTGTTGCCCGCGTTCAAGGCCTTGACTACTGATTCACAAAACATGGTCGTGGCGATGAATGTTTTTTTTGCGGGCAGCGATAGCGGAGTCTGGGGATATGGGCTTTGGCCTCATACGGGTGGCCTCAACTATGTTGGGCAGCAATATCTTTCCACCGGGGGAAAAACCGTTTTCCAGTATCAAATCAGCAACCTGGGTTCGCAATTAACACTAACCACCTTTTGCCATGAAAACGGGCATTTGTTATGCGGTTTTCCCGATATTTATGACCAGGACTACGATTACGTCAACATGGTTTACGATTCGATCGGAGGGGCAGGAGATTTTTGCCTGATGAACCCTGGCTCGCGCTTGCCGCCGACCAACCCGCCCCAATTTTGCGCCTACTTGAAACTGGCGGCGGGCTGGGGGACGGCCATCGATTTTACCAGCGGCTTCAGCAACGAATGCTCGCTGGCTTCTTCCGGGCCTGATTTCAACCGCTTTTACCGTTATCGGAAACCGGGCGTGTCCACCGAATATTTCCTGCTTGAAAACCGGCAAAAAATCGGCCGTGACGCTTCGCTGCCGGCTGCCGGCATTGCGGTGTGGCACATTGACGAATTGGGTGATGCCAGCAATCAAAGCCTCAAGCCCAATACCCAGCATGCCAACTACGAAGTAACCCTGGTCCAAGCGGATAACTTGTGGCATTTTGAAAATAATAAAAACAGCGGTGATGCCTACGACCTGTATTACAAAGGCAACCGGGCCATAGGCTATGCCAACCTGTTTTCCGACCTCAGCTTGCCATCCGCCAATTGGTGGAATGGCAACCGGTCCGGTTTGGTTTTACACGATTTCAGCACGACTGGCACCAACATGACCTTCCTTGGAGAACTGAAGCCATTGGTGATCCTGACCGATCCCGTCAGCAAGTATGTGGCAACGGGCGAAGTGGCCACGTTAACCGCCACGATGGCCTCCAGCGGGCCTTTCCAATATCAATGGTACAAGGATGGATTACCGCTGACCAACGATGACCGCACCAGCGGGGCGGATGCCTCCCGGTTGGCCATTGCTCCCGCCACGCTGTTGGATACTGGTTCCTATTACCTGGTGGTCACCAATGGCAGTGTCAACGAAACCAGCCGCGTGGCCAAGCTCACAGTGAAAGAGGTGACCAAGCTGACCTCCCTGGATCTGGGAGATGCCCGCGAGTTGACTGGCATCACCACCATGACCGCCGAGGGATGGGATATGGATGCAGCGGGAAGTGGATTGGTCAGCGTGGCTGATGGCTGCCGGTTCGCCTACCAAGTGGTCAGCGGCGATTTTGATGTCAAAGTGCAGTTGTCCCGGCTGGATCTGACGATGGACACGTCGCTGGCCGGTTTGGCGGTGCGCGAAAACCTGCAAAGTGGCAGCCGCCATTTCAGCTTGATCAGCACGCCCGAGCAGGGGACAGCCTTATTCCGTTTGACGTCGCGGGCCTCGCTCAATGGAGCCACCTCCAAATTACAGGAGTTCACAGGTGTTTCGTATCCCGATAATTGGCTGCGACTGCGGCGTGAGGATGGCTGGCTATCGTTTTACCGCGGCACGGATGGTTTGCGGTGGAGGTATATCCGGAGCCAGAAAATTAATTTTGGGACCAATGCCTATGTGGGTTTGGTCGTTTCCTCGGCGGTGGCTTCAACCAAGACCACCGCGAGTTTCAAGAATTACCTGCTGCAGACGGGCACGCCCGCGACCGTGGCCGTTTTCCCCGTTGATTTCCAGGCGCAAAAGGGATTGGCGGATTCCGCCTCGGTGGTCATAACCGCTTCCCGCAATGGCCCCCTGGAAATCCCCTACTGGGTATCCGGCACGGCCGTAGCGGGCATTGATTACGAACCGTTGCCGTTGCTGGCGGTGATCCCGCCGGGGACCAATACCGCCTCGGTCACCATAAATCCGCTCAACAGCCCCACGGTTACCATGCCCAAAACGGTGAAGATTAATCTGACGCCAACCGAGCAGGCAACGCCGGTGGCTCCGAGCAACACCGTAGTGATGGTGATCGATTCCGAGCGGCCCACCGGGGGGCTCCTGCGCCAATTTTTTTCCGGAATTAAAGGATCCACCATGGGTGATCTGACGAACCAGTTGGTTTATCCCGGCAGCCCGGATGAACTCTCCTATGTCACCCAATTCGAGAGCTACCGGAACTACAAGACCTATTATGGACAGGTTTTGACCGGATACGTGACCCCGCCATCCACGGGCAGTTACACTTTTTACCTGGCTGCAGACGATGAGGCGGAGCTGTGGCTCAGCACGGATCAGCAACCCAAAAACCTGCGCCGGATCGCCCAGGAACTTTACGGAAATACCTATCGGAACTGGTCCGGATTGGTGGATACGAGCCATATATCGGCCGGGATTCAGTTGGTGAAAGGCCGTTGGTATTGTGTGAAAGTCTTGCATAAGCAGGATGTCAGCAGCGATAACCTGTCGGTGACTTGGAAGTTGCCTGGCGGGACGCAACCCGCCAACGGGAGCAATCCGATCATGAGCAGCTACCTGGCTTTTGCCCTGCCGCAAACCAATGCCTACAGCCTTTTGCCCAAGCTTACCAATTTCCCGCCCATGGCCAGCACGGGAATGGTGCAGGTGGTTTGCTCCTCGAATTGGGAGGCGTCCGTCACGGTCCCGTGGCTGACCATATTGGACGGAGCCAGCGGCTCGGGGGATGGCCAGATCACTTACCGATTGGAGCCGAATCCAGGGGCGGTCAAGCGGGCTGGCAACCTGGTGGCTGCGGGCCGCATTCATTCGGTTTTCCAGGATGCTGGGATGGTGCTGAAGCTCGCTCCCCAAGCCACTGCCGGGCAGCCGTTGCTCCTCACCCTCGAGAGCGACTCCAGCGATACTTACTGGGTTGAAGCTTCGCGGGATCTCATCGAATGGATACCCATCTATACGAATTCGGTTTTTTCAGCCTTTGATTTGTCTACGGTGGACATTGGCCGGACGAATGAGCCGGTGCGGTTTTACCGCGTGGTGAAACCGGCCGCGCCGTGATCCAATGAAGATGCTGAATCGGGGGCGGGTTGTTTGCTTGACGGTGGGCGACCGAGGGGACGTTTTATGGGGCTGATAAAACGATTTAATAGTACCACTTCGACCGGAATAATATTGGTATAACACCCCGGTTTTGGTTAAGCTACGGTGCAACGAAAAACAGTTCACTGAACCAGTGGACGCAAATCCTAGTTATTCAATATGAGCACTCGAATTGGAATCGTTACCGGTGGTGGAGATTGCCCGGGATTGAATGCGGTGATCCGGGCGGTGGGAAAGTCAGCATCCAAGCGCGGATGGGATACGGTTGGCTTTATCGGGGGCTTGGAGGGGTTGCTGGAACCGGTGCAGTTTCGGTTATTGGATTACAAAGCCATGGATGGCTTGCTGTTGCGAGGAGGGACGATTCTGGGGACCTCCAACAAGGGCCGGTTTGTGGCGAAATCCGGCCATGGCGAAGTCCAGAAAATCTCCGAAGACATCCTGGCGGCTGCCAAAAAGAATGTGGAGATATTGGGATTGCGTGGTTTGATCATCGTGGGGGGGGATGGCACGCTAACCATTGCCCAGCAGTTATTTGAAATCGGGGTGCCGGTGGTGGGGGTCCCCAAGACCATTGACAATGATTTGGAGGCGACGGTGATGACCTTCGGTTTCGATTCGGCGGTCGATTGCGCCACCGATGCCTTGGACCGCCTGCACACCACCGCCGAAAGCCATAACCGGGTGATCGTGCTGGAGGTCATGGGCCGGTATGCCGGGTGGATCGCCCTGCATGCGGGCATAGCCGGCGGCGGCGACGTGATCCTGATACCGGAAATACCATTCAATTACGAGAGCGTATGCTCCAAAATTGCCGAGCGCGGGGCTCAAGGCAAGCATTTCACCCTGGTGGTAGTGGCGGAAGGGGCCCGGGCCAAAGGGGGAGATTTTGTGACCAGCGGCCCCCAGGAAAGCAATCGCGAAGCACGGTTGGGGGGCATCGGGGCCATGGTGGCCGGGGAAATCCAAAAACGGGCCCACAAGGAGACCCGGGTTTGTGTATTGGGGCATCTTCAGCGGGGCGGAGGCCCCACCACCTTTGACCGTTTATTATGCACGGTTTTTGGGGTTAAGGCCGTGCAATTGATTGCGGATGAGCAGTTTGGCTATATGGTGGCCTCCCGGCCCCCGGAAATTGTAGGCGTGAAAATATCCGAGGCGGTGGGCCGCTTGCGCACTGTGCCGCCCAACGGCGAAATGGTGCATGCGGCACGGTCCTTGGGAATCAGTTTTGGAGACAGCTAACCCTGCCCCGGGGGACGGATGTGACCGGTCAATCCACCTTTAAATCGAACTCCAGGCGGGTGCGGGAGCCGGTTTTCAGGTTGCGGATATCCATTTCCTTTAATTGCAGGCGGCCATTGATCCTTTTGAGATGGCCAATGGTGAACACCTTCATTAATTGGCCATCCGGTCCGTAAGCTTCCGCCCGGAGGGGATTCCGGGTTTCCTGATCGATCCAGGAAACAACTCGGGAATATCCGGCTTGGCTTACCACCGCAGGCCGGCTTTCGAGGACCAGGCAAAAGCGGCTGACCCGCATTTCCTTTTGCCGCAGCGACTGATAGGGCCAATGGAAGAACTCGAGGCCAAGATCAGCCACCCAGAAATCGGTGGCGCCAAACGGGGTGAAAATCGCGTCCCCGGAAATGCGATTGGTGCTGCGGGGGGCCTGGTTTTGAGTGCCCTCAGCCCAAAAATACTCATTGGCGCCGTGGGTTTGGTGGTGGATTTGGAGGCGTTGGAGAGAGCCTTCCACCACTTGCACCGCCTCGTAATAGGCCTGCCAGCTTGGCGCTTCAATCCGGGTCTGGAATTTTACGGGAACGGTCCGGGACCCACCGTTTTCATCGCGGATTTTGAGGGTGGCTTTGGTTTGCAGCGGCTCGGAAGGTTGCTGCTGGCATAACTCAAGGGCCAGGCTTTGGCCTTCCAGTTCCGCCCGGTTGGCCTCGGCGCCTGAAATGACACCAGCACCGGGGCCAGTGAGGCAGGCCATCGCCAGCCAGCCACCCATAAAACAGCTTAGTTTGCAGAGCATAACGATCTATCCAGACGCCGCGCCGCCGGCTTTTATTCCGGTTTTGCCGAATTTGTTCTCCAAGGCGAGCGGCAGCGCATCGGCTATGAATTGAACGAACTGAACCTCGATTTTAGCCTGCACCTCGGCGGGTATTTCTGACCAGTCCTTCCGGTTTTGCTCTGGCAGGATAACCCGTTTAATACCGGAACGCGAAGCAGCCAACACTTTTTCCTTGATGCCGCCCACCGGTAGCACCCGGCCGCGCAGGCTGATTTCGCCGGTCATGGCGAGCTGGGAACGCACCCGGCGCTGGGTGAAGAGCGAAGCCAGCGCGACCGTAAGCGCGAGCCCGGCGCTGGGGCCGTCTTTCGGAGTTGCCCCGGCGGGAACGTGAATATGGAGGTCGGTTTTGTCGAGATTCGAGAGATCCAAATCGAAAGCGGCGGCCTGGCTCCGAAGATAGCTGAGCGCGGTCTGGGCGCTTTCCTTCATCACATCCCCCAGGGACCCGGTGAGCAGGAGCTGGCCCCGGCCTGGCATGCGGGTGGCTTCAATGAATAAAATATCGCCGCCTACCGGAGTCCAAGCGAGACCGATGGCCAGGCCGATGTCGCGGATCAGCTCCGCACTTTCTGAAAAAAACCGGGGCAGCCCCAGGAAATCGTGCAGCTTATCGCTGGCGACCACCACCTTTTTAGCAGAGCCGGGTTCGTCGCCCGCAATTTGCCGGGCGGCTTTGCGCGCCAGGCTGGCGATTTCACGCTCCAATTGGCGCACGCCCGCCTCGCGGGTGAAATCCTGGATTACCCGTCGCAAGGTGGCATCGGGGAGGCTGACTTGCCGGCTTTTTAAGCCATGCTCCTCCAGTTGCCGGGGAACCAGGTAGCGCCGGGCGATCTGCAGCTTTTCAGCCGGGGTATAGCTGGGTAAATCAATGATTTCCAACCGGTCCCGCAACGCCGGGTGGATGGGATCCAGCCAATTGGCGGTGGCAATGAACAGCACGCGTGAAAGATCGAATGGCAGATCCAGGTAATGGTCTGTGAACGTATGGTTTTGCTGGGGATCCAGCACTTCGAGCAGGGCCGAGGCCGGATCGCCCCGGAAGTCCGAGCCCACTTTGTCCAATTCATCCAGCAGGACTACCGGATTGTGGCTTTCCACCCGGCGCAGGCATTGGATAATCCGGCCGGGCAGCGCTCCCACATAGGTCCGGCGGTGCCCGCGGATCTCCGCTTCGTCACGCATGCCTCCCAAGGCGATCCGGGCGAATTTGCGCCCGAGGGCATCGGCGATGCTTTTTCCCAACGATGTTTTGCCAACTCCCGGCGGACCTACCAAGCACAGGATGGGGCCTTTAAGTTTGCTTTTTAATTTTATTACCGCTATAAATTCGAGCAAACGATCTTTGATTTTCGACAATCCATAGTGCTGCTCGTCCAGCACCTGGCCGGCGTGGGCCAGGTCCACCTTGTCCTCGGTGGATTTTCCCCAAGGCAGGTTCACCAGCCAGTCAATGTAGGTGCGGCCCACGGTGTATTCGGCCACGGCAGGCGGGATGTGCTGGAGGCGGTCCAGCTCCTTGAGGGCCACTTTGCGGGCCTCCTCGGGCAGGCTGTTCTGCTCGACGGCGGCGCGCAGGGCGGTGAGCTCGGGTGAGCCGCCTTCGCCTTCGCCCAGCTCGCGCTGGATGGCCCGCAACTGCTCCCGCAAAAAGAACTCGCGCTGGCTTTTGGACATGGCGTCCGCCACCTCTTTTTGGATTTTTGACCCCAGGGAAAGGATCTCCACCTCGCGGTTCAAGAGCGGCAGCAGCCGGGTGAGACGTTGCTTTACGTCCGCCAATTCGAGCAGGTGCTGGCGCTCCTCGAGGTTCAAATTCAGATTGCCCGCCACCAGGTCGGCCAGTTTTCCGGGATCGGTGGTATTTATCACGGCCACCTTGATCTGTTCGGAAAGCGCGGGGGATAGCTTGACGACCTCCTCGAACTGGCGTTGCGTATTGCGCACCAAGGCGTCCAGTTCGAGGGATTCCCTGGCTTTGTCGCCCTGCAATTCAATGCGCGCCCGGAGGTAAGGGGTGGTTTGGCTGTATTCCAGGACCTGCAGGCGGCGCAATCCCTCGATCAGCACCCGCACCGTATTATCCGGGTATTTAAGCATTTTTACCACGCGGGCCGCGCACCCAAAGCCATGCAGATCCTCCGGCACCGGATTGTCCACATCCTGCCGCTTCTGCAATACCAGACCCAGAAACCGATCCCCGGCCACCACATCATCGATCAGCCGGATGCTTGGGGCTGATTCGACCAGCAGCGGCACCGTCATCCCCGGGAAAACCACCACATCGACGAGGCCCAGGATGGGCAGGTGGTCGGGAAATGCCTTGGAAGGATTGCGTGGCGGAGCCAGCTCCGTTTCCTCGGACGAACCATCGAGGATATTGATTAATTCAATTTCAGACCCGGTCATAGACCCTTTCACTCCTGGGGATGGCGGCGGCAAATCCGTCTAATCGCCGCCGGATATGGGCACTTGATGCGGCTTTTTGCCGGAGCCATTGTGCTGGGGAACTTCAATGCGGAGGAACCCATTCTGATAGACCGCACGAGCCTGGCCTAAATCGTAGCCCTCGGGGATTTCGATGATGCTTTCAAAGGTGCCGTAATTGATTTCCATGATCAGGAATTTGCATTTGGTGCCGCGGCTGCCATCCTGGCGGTGACCGCTGATTTTTAGTTGGCAGCGTTCGGCGGTCAGCTCGAGGTCTTCACGGCGAATGCCCGCCAGTTCCACGGTGATCACCAGGTTGCCATCAGCCAGCAGTACATCGGTATTAGGGATCCAATAGGTCTCTGAGGAAGCTTGTCGTTGGGATGGGCGGGGCATTCTTTTAGGGTAATTCATTAAGTGTTGCAGGTTTCAAAAAGCGTGCAGGAATGACGCATCCGGTGGTTCAGTGGATGGCGGGGAAAAAGCGCCGTTCAGGGAGGCTGGCGGATCGGGGATTGCGCATAGCCACGCGCAGGGTACCCTGAGGTTTCGCACCGATGCAATCGGACCAGCAGGAGTTCGATTTGGATCGCGTGGCCGCGCGGATAATTACCAGTGCCGCCAAAGCCACCAAGACTAATGAGGTGATTTGTTGCCAGTCCACTTTAAGCAACATAACCCATGTGCGAGTGTTCGCAACGAATTATTTGGATCCGGGGCAGGAAAATTCCGGCAATAACGTTTCACGCGGCTTGGCTCGATGAGCGCGAAGGAGGGCCCTGCTGCGGTCGCAATCCGCGCTTGAACAAAGCTGTAAGCGGCGGGGGGCGAGGGTTTTGCAATAATTAAGCCAGCCAGCAGGATTGGGCCAAAAACTTGGAAACTGCGAAAGAGAATTGGCGGGTGATGGGTGTGGAAATCGCTCCGGCCTCCAGAAAATCCGGGCGGGCGATTGAAGGTTAAAAAGCCCATTATTTACTTGGAAAAAGCTATTGTTCTATGCTTAAAAGATGGTGTATCGATTGCGCAAAAACTGCGGCGCAATGGTTTCCCTCCCGGTGGGCTGAGCCCGGTTGAGCGGAAGACGAGTAGCAGGCGAGGAAGAAAAAGAAGGATTCAAAATTGCATACCGCAAAAACAATCTTCATTACGGGCACGGACACCGGCGCAGGGAAGACTTTGCTGACGGCACTACTTTTGCAGCATGCACTGGATCGGGGTTGGTGCGCACGGGCTGTGAAGCCTTTTAGCACTGGCGAAAGGAGTGACGCCGAGCTGCTTAACCTGCTTATGGGTAATGAGATGCAATTGGATGAAATCAACCCGTTTCATTTTAAAAGGCCTGGCGCACCCTATATTTCAGCCCGCTACGAGAAGGGCCAGGTAGAACTTTCCCAAGTCGTATCCTGGCTGCAAAAGCGGCGCCGGGAAAGTGATTTGCTTTTGGTGGAAGGCATTGGTGGGGTGTTGGTTCCGCTTGGGGAAGGGTATACGGTTTTGGATGTATTGCAGAAGGTGCGGATGAGGGTGATGGTAGCGGCGGTGAACCGGTTGGGGGTGATAAACCAAGTTTTACTGACGGTGAGGGCGTTGCAAGGGGCTGGTGTGGAGGAGGTTGGGTGTGTAATGATGGATGTTGGGGAGCGGGGTTTTGCGGTGCGGACGAATTGGGAGGTGGTGCGGGAGGTAATTTTTCCGGTGCCGGTATTTTGGGTGCCGTATATGGGTTGTAAAGCGTTGGGGGTGAGGGAGATAAAAAAAAGTGTAAAAAAAGTTCAAAAAACACTTGAAGAGATTTTGGGAACGGGTAGATTGGTTTCAGCTTAGACGCGATGGAGCGATAAGCGAAAGACAACAGCGGGACTGTGAAGGGTTGAAGAAGGGGAAGGCAGTCCTAGCGGGGACCGAAAGGGAACCGCGCTTAAGAAAACTGAGCAGCTGGTAAAAAAATCAGCACTCGGATTTTTTGTCGCCTGAAGAGGCGGAAAAAGTGGAATAAGAGGTTGTTGGATGTTCTTTGAAAACTGAATTGTGCGATAAGACAAGCCCTCAAAATCTGTCGTAAGACAGGTGCTGAGGTTTAATATATGCGAAGTCTGGGTAAAAGACAGACAAACAGATAAAGCTCAAAGTTTTATATACGGAGAGTTTGATTCTGGCTCAGAACGAACGCTGGCGGCGTGGATAAGACATGCAAGTCGAACGCTGACTTCAGGGTAGCAATATTCTGGAGTTGGAGTGGCGCAAGGGTGCGTAACACGTGGATAATTTGCCGTAAAGTTGGGGATAACTCCGAGAAATCGGAGCTAATACCGAATGTGAATGTGCTGGGGCATCCCGGGACATTTAAAGCTGGGGACCGCAAGGCCTGGCGCTTTACGATAAGTCCGCGGCCTATCAGCTAGTTGGCGAGGTAATGGCTCACCAAGGCGAAGACGGGTAGCTGGTCTGAGAGGACGACCAGCCACACTGGAACTGAGACACGGTCCAGACACCTACGGGTGGCAGCAGTCGAGAATTTTTCTCAATGGGCGAAAGCTTGAAGGAGCGACGCCGCG
>CAIMWS010000145.1 GCA_903845125.1 uncultured Verrucomicrobiota bacterium | reverse complement strand
TGCCGCGGCCGCCGCAGGCGAGCAGGTAACGCTGGAGGACGTAGCCGCGCGTCATGGCGAAAGTGGAGATCGCCGGGGGAGCCTCCGGGCTGCCGGCTTTTTGGCGGGCCACTTCCCGGCCGTTCACATATAGTATGGAGATACCGGTCCGGGCGTCGAAGGTGCCCGCCACATGGGACCATTGGCCGGGGGGCAGCTTGGCTGCGTGCCGGAGGGTGCCGGCATGGACGATCAGGCGCAGGGAGTTGCCGGGATAGGTGTCCAGCAGGAAGGCCTGGTCGGCGCCCACCGGGGTTTTATCCAGGATGCGCGCTCCGGCTTCGTCGATTTGGCCGGGGGCAATCCACGCCTCGAGCGTGAGCCCGTTGGTGAGGTTCAGCCGGGTGTCGTGGGCCACCTCCAGGTAGCCGGATCCGCTGAACTCCAAGGCTTTATCCGGCTGCGCGGCAACCGTTTGCAGCTGGCCAACCGGTTTGGCCACCAAGCCCTCTGCCACCCGGTTTTTCACCTGCCCATCCGCCAGATCCCCGGGCAGCCACTCGCCCACCATGGCCGGGTTGGACGGGGCTGGTTCACTGCGCCCCCGGGCGGCCTGCGCGGCCAGGGTGTCCGCGGGAAGGGCCTGGGACCATATCCGCACGGCCGCCATGCGGCCCCGGAAGCGCGAACCGCCCTGGCGGTCGGCGCCGATGCGCAGCGGGAGCTTGTTGACCGTGAGGGGCGCGGTGGATGCCGCCGGGGAACCCAGGCTCGCCGGGCCATTGACGCGCACCCAGCTGCGGTTCCAAAATTCATTCCACCAGGCTTGGTGGTCCTGCCGCGCCTGCTCCAGCGGCACCCGGCTGCCCTCCGCCACGATGCCTTCCAGCGCCTTCAACCATTCCTCCGGCGTGGCCGGGTGGCGGGTGAGCGCCCAGACGGCGACTTGGTGTTTTTTTCGCGGCTGGCTGGACTTTAACGTAAGCGAATCCTCGCTTACCAGGCCGTCCCCCACCACCAGGCCGCCAAAGACGCGGTTCAGCAGCGGGTCCACGAGCGTGGGCATGAGGCTTTCCAGCCCTTGCAGTTTCATGGTGGCGGGCCAGACCGAGGAGATGTTCTGATGATACCAGCCGATGCGGTCCGGCAGGCCCGGCAGGATCACATCGGGCTTTTGGATGACCGGCTGCAGAGTATCGCGGCGGCTGTCGCTGTGAGTGAGTTCGGAGGCCAGGTTGCGCTCGCCGGTGCGCCAGTTTTCCAGGGCGACACGGATCTGCAGCGGCCGGGCGGATTCGCATTCCAGCCGCACCACCGGGTGGCTGGCGTCAACCCACAGGCGGCAGGTAGTGGCCGAGTCTGGCTGGCCGGCCCGAATGACCAACTCGCCGGTCTGCAGCCGCAGTTCCTGGTGAAATGGCTGGCCGTGGGCAAACGGGTTGGGATCGAGCTTCACCCGGATCCGGCCCAGTTTGAGCAGGCGGTTATTATCGTCGTAGGCATCGGTGGTGCCGAGGTAGAAAACCAGGCCGCCCTCTTCCTCTGCCCAGGCGCTGATGCCGATTTCGCCATTGCCCAGCGGCAGGGCGCCATGGAAGTCCCTGGCCGGAGCATCAAAAGAAAGATGGTAGGGGATCACGGAGGCCTGGGCCTGGGGGACACAGCCGGATCCGGCCAGCCCCAGCCAGAGAGTGAACAGCATGGCTGGCCCGGCGATCCAGGTTCGGCGGCCCGGTGTGTGGTTTGCGCTTTTCATATTCTAGTTTGTCAGGATGCAGCCCCATCTTCCCATTGTCGGGCACGCAGGGCAATGGCGAATTCATGCCAATAATGGCTGGCCTGCCGCTTGGTCGTGGGAATTCCAAATCCGCCCGGGCGCCAAACATTCCGGAAAGGTTTTTTGGTCCCCCGGCCACTTTTTGATTGCTTTTTTTGGCGGAATCTTTAAGGTTCATGCCATGGTCCGCCACTTTGATTTCTGGCTCCCGCCTAAATCCGCCCGGGAAGGATCGCTGTTATTCCGGGGTGGCTGTGAAGTGCCAAGGGTCTTGTGCGAGGGTTTGTCCGGTGGCTATTCCGGCGTCCAACATAACCCGCTTGCATCCTGCCGATCCTGGCTGGGCAGCCTTTGCCGGCTGGGCTATAGGCTACCTACCCGAGCCGGATTCTAATGCCTTTTAAATGCAGTTGCACTTTGAGAAAAATCGATTACGATGGAATGGCCTAATGCACATGAAAACTGAGTCTTATTTGCTGGGCTGCTGCGGCGTGGCGGCGGCGATGGTGGTTGCACCCCGCAGCGCGCGGGCTGAGGGCTGGTGGATCGAGGCGGGACCGGTGTGGCGGGTGGGGATGACGGTGAAGGCGGATAATCCACTCTCCTACGCGCAAACGACGGGGCTACTGGGGTTGGCTACGCCCGGCCAGCCGGCGGCTCCGGGCGGCCTCGGCAATCTGACCGATTACGCCGACCGGGCTTATGACAACGGTTATGTGAAGATCGATGCCAACACCGGCTCGCGGGTGTACCCCAACGATCCCAATTCAACCTGGAACTGGGCCGGGGGCCAATATGCCAACGGCTCCCTCTCGTTCTTTAAAAAGGGGGTTCCCGGGAATACGACCGCCGCCAGCGGTTTGAGCGACGATATGTTCGGGACCGGCATCCAATTGGCGGGGGGATTGCCGCTGGCCAAGTGGGGCAAATGGTCCGCGGACCTGGCCCTCGGTTTCCAGGGCACCTGGGGGGCGGAGGCGAAGCTGGACCAGAGCGTGAGCCAGGTGACGGTGAAAGACAGCTATGATGTTTCGGCGGTGGCCGGTTTTCCCATGCCTGGGTACCAAGGCACTTACCTGGGCCCCTTTGACACGCCGGCGGTGATCCCCAGCCCGCTGATACCGAACCTGCCGGGTTCCCGGGCCTTTTCCACGGCGGTGGATGCCGTCTCCCTGGCGGTGGACCAAAGCCTGTATCAATTCAGCGTCGGCCCGCAGTTTGGGTTCGCGGCGGCGGAGCGGCTGCGGTTCAAGTTGCGGCCCACGGTATCCTTGAACATCATGGATGTGGAGGTCCAGCGGACGGAATCCTTCCTGCAGAACACCTGGCATGAGCGCGCGGATAAATCCCAGTTATCCCTTGGGCTGGGGGCTATAGCGGGAGCGGATTTCGATCTTGGCAAGGGATTCTACACGGGGGTTTTTGGCGGCTACGAGTGGGTTGCCGACCAGGTCAAAATCACCGTGGGTCCCAACCACACGGCGGTGGATGCTGGCGGGTTTGTGGCGGGGGCGGTGTTTGGCAAACGGTTTTAAACGGTTCTGGATGAGGCAGGTGGCGAAGTCAACTCCCAGTCCGGCGGGACTGGTTTTCCGTTAGAGGCATATGAAACGATTACTGTTGTCCTTGGTTTGCACATGGGCGGCCGGGTGGGGAACCCTCGCGCTGGCCATCATCCCCGGCCCATTCGGACCGCATGGTGAAGGTGGAACAAAAAACGGCCAGACGCTCCAGATCGGTGCGGGGGGCAGCGTTTATGAACTGGACGCCTTCTTGAACCTGGAGGGCCAGGACTTGAATGGCGCCCAGCTGGGGACGAGCGCCCAGCTGTCGCGGGATGCTCTGCCCGCGGGGCTGGCGTTGGGCTTTACGCAGGTGCTATCCGCGGACCAGGCGGACTTGGTGTTGACCTATTCGTTCACCAACACGACCGCGGCGGCCATGGGCAGCCTGCGGTTTTTTGTGCTGCTGGACGCGGAGATTGACCAGGCGGCCAACACTTTTTTCAACGAATATGGCACCCTCAAGGGAGTCGCAGGCCGGGGCGCTGCCGATGGCTCACCCGACCAATGGCAGATCGACGAGCCGGGCTTCCTCACGGGCACGCTTTACCGGAACTTGTTCCTCGGTTCGCTTAGCAATTCCAATGCCATCCCCCAAGCCGCCCCCAATGATACTTCCATGGCCTTGGGTTTTACCTTGGGCAGTTTGCCTCCGGGAGGGGCCACGACCTTGAAAGTGATGATCTCCGAGAACGGCCGTTCCCTCGGCTCGCTGGCGCTGGTGCAGCGGGATCTGGATCCAGCTTCCAAAACGTTCATCACCCTTTCGGGCGGGCTCACCCCCGCGCTGGAGGGGGCGGTTTATGTGGATGCCAGTGCCAACGCCCGGTTTGACTTGGGCGAAGGGGTGGCCGGAGCCGGCGTGAGCCTGTGGGCCGCCGGGGCGGTGGTGCAGCAGACGAAAACCGACGCCGACGGACGCTACAGCTTCACCACCGTGCCGCCCGGCACCTACCACGTCCAACTGGACACCGCGGCGTTGCCATCCGGCTCGGTGCTGGCGGTGGTGCAGGATGGCGCCGGTGGCAACCCGGCGGAGGTCACCCTGGTGGGTGGGTCTTCCAAAACCTTGAATTTTGGCTTCCAACAGCACCCCCTGCTGGGGGGGCGGGTATTCGTGGATGCCAACACCAACTCGCTGTTTGATCCCGGCGAACGGGCGCTGGCCGGAGTGAAGGTGCGGTTGCTGGCTGGCAATGTGGTTTCGGCCCAAACCGCCACCGACAGTGAGGGCCTTTACGCCTTCGGCAATTTGAACCTGGTGAATCCCCCGCCGGGCAGTTACGTGGTCCAGGTGGATCCGGGCGGCCTGCCGGCCGGGGCCACCCTTTTGCCGGCGGGCGGCGGGGTGCCCACCAATGCCTGGCCGCAAACCTTGAACGCCGGGGCCGTCAGCACCCTGGACTGGCTGGTTTACCAGAGCTTCCAGCTCGGGCCGCTGCAAATCCGGATCGATCCCTGGGTGCTCAACCGCACGCACGGCAGCCTCCTGGGCACGGTGCGGATTTCCAACACCAACGCGGCCGGCACCGGGGCGGTCGCCGGGCCATACCGGCTGGGGCTGCACTCCTCCACGAATTTCTTTTTTGCCCGGCCGGACGGGACCAACCAGTTCGCTTACGTGGATCTGACGGCGGCGGTGAAAAGCCTGGCCGCCGCCACGCTTAACCCGGGCCAGACGGTGGTGCTGACCAACGCCATCGAGGTATACAGCCGCACCCGGGGAGCCCCGGCGGATAGCTGGTTTGAATGGGTGCCGTGAACGAAAAGCTTTACCGACCTGAGGATTCCACCATGAAAAACGTTTTAAAATCTGCGCTCTTGACCGGTGTGGGCGCGCTCCTGCTGACCCTGCCGCTGCTGCCGTTGCGCGGCGATCAATCCACCTTGAAGATCGAGCGGCCCGCCCCGCCGCCCAAGCAAAATCCGCTGACCTTTAAATTACAAGTGCAGAGCGACACCAACGGGATGGCCTACGTGATCCAGGCCAGCACGAACCTGGTTGATTGGAAGCCGGTGCTCACCGTCAAGCCGCCGCCGGGGGAACCGGTGTCCGCGAGCCAGGTTCCCGCCACCAACGACCTCTCCTTTTTCCGCCTGGTGGGTCTGCTGTCCGCCACCAGCACCAATACCAATGGACCGGTGTGGACCAACGGGGTGGGGGATGGCTTCAGCCTGCTGCCGCCGGCCATTTTGGAGGCCCGGTGGAAACCGGCCACGGACACCAATGGCATCACCGGTTACCGGCTGATCCTCAACGGGGCGCCGCTGACGAATGTGTCGGGAACCACTCTTTCCTGCCAGTTCGCGATCGATCTGCACCAGCGAACTGACCTGCGCCTCCAGGCCGTCAATGCCGCGGGCGGCACCAGCGATATCCTGTCCCTGGTATATCTGCCTGGCGATGGCATTGTGGCGATCAGCGATGATGGCGGCCGCCTCTATCTGGTCCAGTTGCTGGCCAACGGCACCTTTGGCCCGGCCCGGCAGGTGGCCAGCTTCAATTCCAACGACCGCGGCGTGGGCGTCGGCGACTTCGACCATGACGGCATTTTGGATGTGATCGCCGGCGGGGCTTCGGGGGACACTCTCACCCCCTTCTTCCTGAAAGGCAAGGGGGATGGCACCTTCGCCGCCCCGGTGGCGCTGCCCACGCTTACCGGCGCCAACGGCTATATGATGGACGCCACGGTGGGCGACTTCGATGCCGACGGCAACCTGGATTTTGTCGCCAACGGCAACAACCGGTATGTCTTTTTCTATTGGGGCAATGGCGATGGCACCTTCAAAGCGGAAGTGAAGGATTGGGGGGATTACGGCCGGGGGACGGTGAGCGGCGATTTCAACGAGGACGGCCGGGAGGATATCCTCCGCGGTGAATACAACGGGCCGGGTCGGTTGCGGCTCTTCCTGTCCAATGGGGACCGGACTTTCACCGAAACGAACCAGGCTGGCCAGTATGGCTCGGACCGCTACGGGGTGGCCGCGGGGGATTTCGACGAGGACGGTCACCTGGAACTGCTGGCCAATAACTCCGGCAGTGGGGATATCGTGTTTTACAAGGGGGTGGGTGACGGCACCTTCACTGCCACCGGCACCAACACCCTCTGGAACAACCTGGATGTAAATACTTACGCCGGGATGGATGCCTTCGATTACGACGGGGACAGCCATTTGGATCTGGTCATGGCCACCGCCAATGGCCAGGCCTTTTATTGGTCCGGCCTGGGGGATGGTACCTTCAGCACCAACCGGGTGCAGTTGGCCACCGGCATGAGTGGCGCCTTCGGCATTTCGGCCCCGCCACGGCCCCCGCGGGTGGACGTGCAGATCGCCCCGGCCAATCCCGCCACGAACCTGAATGAGCAACTGCAGTTGAGGGCGGTGGGCGCCGGGGTGGCGGGGGGTGACATTTTCCGCTGGACCTACGGCGACGTGGGCACCAATCCGGTAGCTTGGACGTTTGCCACGAATATGGCCAATATGGGCCAGGCCACGCAGCATGCCTATACCAATGAGGGCCGGTTCCTGGCCCGGTTGTGGCATACTTCGGCCGGCGGCGTGCACAGCACCCGCGGAGCCTGGGTGACCATCAAGGGCACCCCTCCCGTGGCTGATCCCGGCGGCCCCTACGTGTTCGATGAACATGCCGCAACCCAGACGGTATGGACGGCCACCCTGGACGGCTCCGCCTCGACCGATGATTTCGGCATTGTAAAGTATGTTTGGAACTTCGGCGATGGTTCCGGGGCAACCAATGCGGTCCCCCGCGCCACCCATTCGTGGACCAACTCGGGGGTGTGGAATGTCAGCCTGACGGTATATGACTCGGCGGGCCAGACCAATACCAAGGGCGCCACGGTGACGTTCAATCCCGGCGCGCCACCGGTGGCGGCGATCCAGGGGCCCGCCATGGTGGATGAGACGGCGGCTAAAAGCGGATTGTGGAACGTGACCTTTTACGCGACCAATTCGACGGACGATTTTGGGATCTGGAAGTATGAGTGGCAGTTTGGCGACGGCAAAAAGGGAACCGGCAGCACGGTGCAGACCACCTACGCGGCGGCGAGCAACTACGTGGTCACCCTGGTGGTGACCGACCACGCGGGCCAGACCAACGCCACCACCCACGCGATCACGGTGAACGCCAATAATCCGCCGGTGGCAGCCATCAACGGCCCGGATGTGATCGATGAAACCGCGGCCAAAAACGGGGTCTGGACCACCACCTTTTACGCGACCAATTCGACGGACGATTATGGGATCTGGAAATACGAGTGGCAATTCGGGGACGGCAAGACCGGCGCGGGCAGCACGGTGCAAACCACCTATGGGGCGGTGGGCGATTACGTGGTGAAGTTGCTGGTTACCGACCACGCCGGCCAGACCAACGCCGCCACCCACGCGCTGCGGGTGAAAGCCAACGATCTTCCCACGCCGCTCATCACCGGGCCGCGCCTGCTGACCGAGGATTCGGCCACCAACGGCTTGTGGTATGGAACCTGGGACGGTCTGGCCTCCCTGGACGACCGCGGCGTTTACCGCTGGGAATGGAATTTTGGCGATGGGGCCAAGGCCACCGATTCCAAGGTCAGCCACGGGTATGCGGGGCAGGGGGTTTATCCGCTGGCGTTGACGGTTTACGATTTCGGCAACCAATCGGTCACCCTGACGCAGAACGTGATCGTGGTGCCGGGGGAGCCGCCGGTGGCGCGCATCACGGCCAGCACGTTGACCCCGGAAGGCTCGGAGCCGGTGGCCTTGAGCGGGCGGACCTCCACCGATGATCATGGCATTCTGTCCTACCTCTGGCAGCTGCCCCCGGTGCAGTTTGATTTCGCCGGCAATGTCCTCGATACCAACCAGTGGGCGACCTCTTTTGCCAAGCAGGACGGGAAGTTATTGGTCTCCGGCCAGGGCAACTGGGGCCGGGACGGTTTTTATGCGCGCGATCTGCAGATCCGGCGGGGCGGTTCCCTGGAAGGCCGGATCGACACGCCCACCGGAGATGCCTTTACCATGGTGGGCTTTAAAAACATGGATAACACCACCCACTACACCACGTTTGCCTACGCCCTCTATTTCGTCAACGGGGAGGTGCGCATTTATGAGTATGGCAACGACCGTGGCAAAGCCGGTGATTTTACCCGCGGCAACTCCTATGATTTCCGCATCGAGATCAAGCCGGGCGCGGGCGCCCGTTACTTTGTGCGGTCTTCCGGCACGGGCGCTGCTTTCACCAAAATCTTTGAGACCGGCAACTACAGCGATGCCGCATTGCGGCCCGGGGCCGATGTTTACGCCGGCGCGTTCGGCTTCGACGACCTGGTGGTGACGCCCGGCTACTCTTACATGGACGTCACGGCCCCGGTGTTCCCCGGGGGAGACGTCTATCTGCAGGTGGTGGATCACGCGCTGCAAACCAACACGGCCAAGGTCACGATCCGGCCGGTCACCGGCGCTCCGCCCCTGGCGGTGATCAGCGGACCGACCAACGGCCTCACGGGCGTGGAGCTGGCGTTCAACGGCTACCTGTCCTCCGACGATCACGCCGTTGCCAGCTACGCCTGGGATTTTGGTGATGGCAGCCCCGTGGCTTTCGGGCCGGCGGTGGCCCATCATTACAATATCGCCGGCACTTATACCAACCAGCTTACGGTTCGCGATTACGCCAGCCAGGCCTCCATCGCCTCGCTGGTGGTCACCGTCACGGGCAGCAACGCCCTGGTGTGCGTGCCGTGGCAGATCATCAACGGAGTTCTGCAGCCCCACGAGGTTTACGCGGGCAAGACCAACACGCTCAAGGCGGTGGCGCGCGGGGTGGCCGCGCCCTTCGATGCGATCTGGGACTTCGCCGATGGCAGCGGCTCGGTGACCAATACCTTCACCAACCGGGCGGCGATCTACAACCTGGAGGCGGTGCACGCTTTCAATGGCTCGGATGGCACACCCATCTACCCCACCATCCGGCTGGTCCAGACCAACGGCACGGTGCTCAGTGATACTTACTTCCTGGTGATCCGGCCCAAGACTTTGGATGTGGAAATGAAGATGGCCATCGACGAGGGCCTCTGGCACCTGCACAAGATCCAGGCTTGGGCCGATCTGGACACCAACAACAAGGCTGGCTACTGGTCGGACGTGGGCTACCAGGTCAGCCCCACCGCTTCGGCCGTCCAGGCTTTCGCGGTCAACGGGCATTTGCTGACCGGCGACGCGGCCCGGGACCCGTATGTGGACACGGTGCAGCGCGGCATCAATTATCTGCTTACCCGGCTGACCACCTACCAGATCGGCCCCCGGCGTTTCGGGGATCCGGATGGCAACCACAATGGCCTCGGCCTGTCCGCCGATGGCGGGCGGCAGATTTACGAGACCGGCCCGCTGATGGACGCGCTGGTCGCCGCGGGCCGGCCGGAATTGGTGGCGGGGGTGGGCGGGGCCAATGTCCGGGGCCGCACGTTCCGGGAGATCATGCAGGACTTGGTGGACATGTATGCCTGGGGCCAGTATGACGGGGACGCCGGCGGTGGCTGGCGCTATGGCTGGCAGGAGTTTCCGGACAATTCAGCCGCCCAATGGGGAGCCATCGGCCTGCTGGCGGCGGAACATTACTTTGGGATTCCGGTGCCGGATTGGGTGAAGGCCCGGAACCTGGTCTGGGTGGCTTATTCCGCCAACGGCAACGGCTTCGGCTACACTGGCCCGGGGACGGGTGAGGCGACCACGCCCTCCGGCCTGGTGCAGCTGGCTTACGATGGCGTCGCCACCACCAACGCCCTCTGGCTGCAGGGGGAGAACTATATCGCCAACGAATGGCAGGGGATCATGGACCGCAATAATCTTTATGCCCACTATGCCATCGCCAAGGCCATGCGCACCGCCATCCCGCAGCCGGTCCATAACTTTACCGCCACGGGGTTGGACTGGTTCCGCGATCCCACCCGGGGCATGGCGCGCCGGACCATCGACCGCCAGCGGGCGGATGGCTCCTGGGTCTCCTCCGCCCATGTGGGCGATCCGCTGTCCACCGCGTGGTCCACGATCATCCTGTCGAGTTCCCTCTTCCAGCAGGGGCCGGTGGCGGTGGCCAACGTCAAACCCAATCCCTCGGCGGTCGGTTATCCGGTGATCTTCGATGCCCGGGGCAGCTACCACCAGCACCCGGCCTATAAAGTGGTCGATTACCGCTGGATCTTCGACTCCTCCAAGGGGGTTGATTTCGAGCATCCGGACGCCACCGGGCCGGTGGCAACCAATATTTATGGGGCCTTCAGCACGAACACCGTCTGGCTCCAGGTGCGCGACAATGGCACCCCGCAGCTCTCGGACAGCGCCTCGGTGGTGGTGCGCACCACCATTCCGCCGTATCCCCCGGCTGCCGATGCGGGCGGCCCGTATGTGGTCTGCGCCGGGCAAAGCCTCCATCTGGATGGTTCCGGCTCCTTCACCGTGGATGCGGCGGCAGGCAATTTCCTGCAGTCCTATGAATGGGAAACCGCCTTCCAGAATCCGCTGCAGTTCAAGGACGCCACCGGGGTGCGGCCCGTGATCACCAACGGTTTCGCCACCGCCGGGCAGTACCGGGTGGGGCTGCGCGTCAAAAACGCCAATTCGCTGGTCTATACCAATATCGCCCTGCCCGATATGACCGCCGAAGCGTTCGCCTCCGTGTTTGTCTATAACCGGGTCATCCCGGATCTGGCCGTCCGTTCCAAGGCCAACAAGTGCCAGCTGACGTGGACCAAGGCGGGGGATTACGCCGTGGTGCTGCGCAGCGAGGACGGCCCCGACCGCGGCTTCACCGAGATCGGCCGGACGGACAGCGCTTATGCCACCTTCCTCGACACGAACGTCGTTTATAACATCGAGTATTTTTACCGCGTGTATGCCTACCAGAATGGGCGCACCGAAGTGCTGGGTGTTTCCGACCCGGTGTTCGCCGTTTCGCCGCCCCGCAGCTTTGACCAGCACGCGCCGAAATTCGTCACGGTGCCGCTGCGGGTGGCGCAGGCGGGCCAGCTTTACCAGGTAACCTTGGAAACCAGCAACCCGGAAAACCAGTTGCTCCATTATGCCAAGCTGGCCGGCCCGGACAACCTGCAGGTCAATGCCACCAACGGGGTGGTGGAGTTCACCCCCACGGCGGACCAGGTGGGCAACCACCCGGTGTCGTTTCAGGTCACCAACCAGATCGGCCGCGATGTGCTGAGCTATACCCTGTTCGTCTTCCCGGCCACCAACCATCCACCGGTGGCGGTGGCCAATGGGCCTTACGCCGCGCTGGCCGGCGAGGATATTCAGTTTTCTTCGGCGGGCACCCGCGATCCGGATAACGATCCGTTGCGGTATTTCTGGAATTTTGGCGATGGCTCCATGTCCACCAATGCCAATCCGGTTCATTCCTACGGCGGGGTGGGGGACTATCTGGTGACCCTCTTTGTCAACGACGGCTTCGGCGGGACGCATTCTTCCTTGGCCCGGGTGGCCATCACCCGGCCCAACCGGGCGCCGGTCATGGTCCTGGCCGGCGGTTCGCAATACACGGTGCGCCTGGGTGAGCCGGTCACGGTGGACGGCTCGAAGTCGTACGATCTGGATGGCAATCCACTGACCTACACCTGGCTCTGGGGCGATGGCTCCACCACCAACAATACCACCGGAGCGGGAACACACATCTACACCGCGGCGGGCGATTACCCGGGCACTTTCGTCGTCAACGACAATGAAGGCGGGCGGACGACCAACCTGTTCCACGTGACGGTGACGCCGGCCAATCAAGCACCGGCCATCAGCCTGGCGGTGACCAATACGACCCCCTATGTGATGACGCCGGTGGCCTTTGACGCCACCGGAACCACGGATCCGGAGAACGACCCGCTGGCCTTCGAGTGGGATTTCGGCGACCGGACGCGGACCACCGGGCCGCTGGTCACGCACGTGTTCCGCCAGGTCGGCGACTTCACAGTGGCCCTGCGAGTGGTGGATAACCACGGCGGCTCCAGCGTCATCACCCAGGTGGTGCACGCGGTCAATGCGCCGCCCGTGTTCACCTCCAATCCGCCGCTGCTCTGGCGGTCGGGCACGAATTACACGTATGTCCCAACCTTGACCGATCTGGACGAGGATGCCCGCACCTTCCAACTGGTGAAAGGCCCGCCGACGATGGCGTGCGACACCAACACCGGCGCCCTCAACTGGCTGCCCGGCACGGGCGATATCGGGCCGCACGAGGTGGTTCTGCGGGCCACCGATGCCGGCGGCGATGCCACTGACCAGGCCTTCACCCTGGTGATCTCCACGCCGCTGGGGCCGCAGCTCGACCTGGAGCCGGTCCACATCGCCATGACCAACGCCATAGTGGACAGCCAGACCCTGGCCCTCTCGGGCACGGTCCGCGTGACTTTCCGTAATAATGGCGTGGACCCGGTGCCGGTGCCCTTCACGGTATCCGTATACACCGGCGCGGAGCGAAGCGGCAGCCGGCTCACCAATGCCACCGGCCGGGTGGGGTATGGTACGTTCCCGGCCGGGCTGCTGGCCCGGCAGGAAGGCTGGATCGAGATGTCGCTTCAGGGCCGCGCATCGTTCAAGGACGCTCCGCTTTATGCCTATGTCGATAGCGAGAGCGTGGTGCCCGAATACAACGAAGCCAACAACCTGCAACGTTCCGGTTTCGATGCCAGCACCAACCAGCCGCCGGTGGTGGACCTCAGTGGTTCGCTGCTGGTGGTGGACCGCACGGCTTTGCCTGCCCGCGCCCGGCTGACCGCCCGGTTGGGCAACAGCGGCCTGGTGGCCGTTCCCGCCCAGGCGCCGATGGCCTTTTACGATGGCGATCCCAAGGCCGGTGGCGTATTGATCGGCACGGCGGCCACCACCGCCGCGCTGGAGCCCGGCGAATACGCCGATCTCAGCGTGGATTGGGCCTCGCCCACCCTGGTTCGCCACCAGGTTTACGCGGTGGCCGATGATCCCGGTACTGGCACCTTCCTTTATGCTGAAATCAGCGCCGCCAACAATGGGGTGAGCGCCGCGGCCGATCTCGCCGCCGTGGATCCGCCCATCGCTGACGCCGGGCCGGACCAGACGGTGGCCTTGGGCGACACCGTGGTGCTCAACGGATATCGTTCCCAGGATCCCCAGGGCAAATCCCTGACCTATCGCTGGTCGTTCCTGTCGATACCCATTCAAAGCCGCACCCAATTGTCGGGGCCCAACACCGCCGTTCCCTCGTTCCAGGCCGATGCGGCCGGCCCCTATACCCTGCAGTTGGTGGTCAACAATGGGCAGTTGGACAGCACCAACCGCGGCACGCTCAAGATCACCGCGGTGGATACCAACCAGTATTACCCGCCGCGGATCACCTCCACCCCGTCTTTCCAGGCGATGGTGAACACGCTTTACCAATACCCGGTGACGGCGGTGGATCCGCAAAGCAAGCCGCTGGCCTTCCGGCTGAGCCAGGCGCCCGCGGGCATGATCATCAACACCAACACCGGCTTGATCCAATGGACTCCGACCAACACCGGGAGCTTTTTCCTGCAGGTCAACGCCGATGGCATCGGCGGCACCGCCTACCAGACCTATTCGCTCACGGTGGTCTCCTATACGAACCTGCCGCCGGTGTTCACCTCCACCCCGGTCCAACTGGCTGATCCTGGCGCGGCTTACACTTACACCGCGGTGGCTGCCGATCCGAATCGCGACCCGGTGACCTATGCCCTGGCGAAAAATCCCGCGGGCATGACGATCAACGCCCAGAGCGGCATCATCTCCTGGACACCCGCGGTGGGCCAGTTGGGCGGCAACCTGGTTTCGTTGACCGCCAGCGATGGCAAGGGTGGCACCGCCACCCAGACCTTCAACCTGGTCGTCATCGCCGGCGGCGCCGGCGGCTTCGTCGTGCAGCCCATCCCGGACCAGGTGATCAGCGAGCCGGCCGGCTTCGCGGCGATTCCGCTCGACAGCTACGTGCTCGATCCCGGGTATCCCGCCAGCCGCATCACCTGGAAAGTCACCGGGGCCAGCCAGTTGCAGGTGGCGGTGGACTCGAACCGGGTGGCCACGGTCACCTTCGCCCCCGGCACCCTGGCCTCGGAACAGCTCACCTTCCTGGCGACCAACCCGGACGGCAAATCAGCCTTTGCCACAGCGACCTTCACCGTGCGGGGCGTGGACCATCCGCCGGTGGCGGCCCTGGCCAACCTTTCCGATATCGATACGACCACGATCGACACCGGTTTCTTTGAATTGAAAGGCACCGCCGCCGACCCGGATGCCATCGACGAAGTTGCCTACCGGATTTTGCTGTATGACCCCAACGGCGCCCGGGTGGCCGATGTGACGCCAGGGCCGGTCAACGCCGCGGGCTGGCACGAGGGCCGCGTGGCCTCCGGCGGCAGCCTCGGCAATCTGGATCTCACCATGGTGCGGAATGGCGGCTATGTGCTGTCGCTCGAAGTGCGTGGTGGAGGCCAGACCGCCAATGCCGTCGGGCTGCTGACGCTGGATAGTCAGCTCAAGATCGGCCAGGTGAAATTCAGCGAACAGGATCTGGTGCTGCCGGTGCAAGGGGTTGGCCTCCAGGTCGTCCGCACCTACGATTCCCTGAATCCCACCTCCGCCGACTTCGGCTACTCCTGGGCCTACAGCGTGGTGGATCTGGGCTTGACCATCAATGAGCAGCGGGCCGAAACCCAGGAGCTCTTTGACGAAACCACCTTCAGCCTCCGGACGGGCGGCGGCCGGGATGTGACGCTGGACTTGCCTGACACGGGTCAGCGGGTGACCTTCACTTATTCACTCGCCAACGCGGGCTGGTTCAAGGCCCGGGCCACGTGGACTCCACCCGCCGGCGTCAAGGCAACCCTGGAGCCGCTCGGCTCGGGGATCATGATCCAGCTCTTCAATCTGCCGCCCTTCTGGCAGGACGGCGGCCTCGAGGTGGACCGGGAAAACTTCGATTTCCCCGGCTTCATACTGACTTTGAGAGACGGCACCCAATACCTCATAAACCGGGAAGACTTGGGCGATCACTGGCTCGCGGGCGAAGGCACCGGCTCCTATGCGCATTGCTATGGCAAGGCTTACCTGACGCGCATCACGACAGCGGGCGGAGATCGCACCGACTTCGTGCGCGACGGTCGTACCTTGAAAAATATCGAGCAATACGACAACGCCAGCCGCAAGCTCAAATCCATCCTCTTCCAGCGCGACAGCCAGCAGCGGATCACCGCCATCTACACGCCGGAGAATCTCGACGCCAACGGGGTTCCCAGCGGTCCCGCCAGCGTGATCTACGAGTATGACAGCCTGGGCAACCTCGTCCAAGTAAGCCGGCTGCGGGATTCGGCGTCCGTGGACAAAGCCTATGCCACGGCCACCTATCTTTATTCCCACCCGCGCTTCCCGCATCTGCTCACGGAAATCAAAGATTCGCGGGGGGTGTCCATCATGCGGGCCGAATTTGACGCCCAGGGGCGGCTCACCGGCACCATCGATGCCAGCGGCGGGCGGATTGCCATCACCCGCGATTTGTCCGCGCGGACCGAGACCATTTTTGACCGGCTCGGCAATGCCACCCAGTTCGCTTATGACCTGAAGGGCAATGTGATCGCCAAAACCGATGCCTTGGGCAACACCACGCGGTTTACTTTCGATGCGGACAACCGGGAAACCTCCCGCACCGATGCCTTGGGCAACACCACGCGCCTGGAATATGACGCCAGCGGCAATCCCGTTGCGATGATCGATGCCTTGGGCAATCGGTCCGCTTATAGCTTTGATTCCGGCGGGCGGACCACCTCAGTCAAGGATCCGCTCGGGCGTACCTCCACCGTTGGCTACGATAGCGCCGGCCGGATGACGCGCACGGTTAATTCCGCCGGCTTGGCGGTGGACTACCAATATGATGGCCAGGGCCACCCGGTGACGGCCATCAATGCCCGTGGAGTTGCCGCCGGGCAATACAGCTATGACTCCGCCGGACGCCCGGCGCAGGCGCTTTCGCCCACGGGCGTGAAGGTGGGCTTCAGCTACGACGCGCGGGGATACCAGACTGGGAGTCTTCTAAACTGGGTCAATCCGGACAACACCAACGATGTGCGGGTTCTCACCACCCGCACCGATTTCGACGATGCCGGCCGCATCACCAATTCGGTCAACCCCCGGGGGTTGGCTACCTCCATGGCTTTTAATGACTTCAACAAGCCGGTGCGGGCCGTCGATGCCTTGGGCAACGTCACGCTCAACACCTACGATATCCGCGGCAACCTCATTGAAACCAGCAATCCCGATGGCACCATCGTGCGGGCCGTTTACGATGCCAACGACCGCCTGGTGGTGAAGACGGAACGCTGCCTGCCCGGCGCGCCAGCCTACGCCACACTGACCATCTATGACGCGGTGGGGCGGGCGGTTGCCAGCCAGTTGCTTTCCAATGCCGTGGTGGCGGTGGATGCCGCCACCAACTCCGGCGGGGTGATCGCCAGCTCCCGTTTTGTTTCGGCGGGCGGGGTGGTTTCCTCGAACCAGGTCACTTTCGACGCCGCGGGGCGGATGACTTCCCAATTGGATGCCCGCGGAGCCTTGACGCGCTATGAGTATAGTGCCGCAGGCTTGAACACGGCGGTGATCGATGCCCAGGGCAATCGCACGGAGTACGAGTATGACGCCGCCGGCCACGCCACTTTGGTGCGGTCCGCGGCTGGCCAGGAAGTTCACTTCCTGTACGATCTCTCCGGACGCATTGTGCGGCGCGTTTACACTGATGGATCGAGCAGTCGGACCGTGTATGACGACCAGACCGGTACCCGCTCCGACATCGACGAATTGGGCCAGGCGCGGGATCGCAATTATGACACCTTTGGGCGCCTTGCCGAAGTGGTGCTTCCCGAGGTGGCCGATCCCACCGCCATCAATGCCAGAGTGCGACCCCGTTATACCTATGAGAATGACCTTTATGGCAACCTCCGTAGCGTGCGTGATCCCTTGGGCCGCCTCACCCATTATGAACGCAACGAGTTCAATCAGCTTGTATCCCGCACCCTGCCGGACGGCAAAACCGAACACCATGGTTATGATAATTACGGCCGGTTGAACCGGAACACGGATTTCAATGGTCAGGTGACGGAGCTGCTTTATGATTCGATGGGCCGTATCGCCCAGGAGAATCACTATGCACCGGGCGCGACCAATTCTGGAAAAACCATTACTTTCAGTTACGACGGCTTGGGCCGCGTGAGCCAGGTGGCTGAAGCGCGGGGCACGACCTATTACACCTACGATTCGCGCGACCGCATCACCCGCATTGCCTCTCCGGACGGGACGGTCAATTACGAATACGATTCCACCACCGGCAGCCTGATCCGGACCTGGACCGCCCATTCGGACACCCGCTACGGTTATGATGTCCAGGGTCGCTTGAGCACCGTTACGATGGTCCAGCGCCACGGGCAGGTGCTTCCGCAGCCCGAGGCCACCTCCTTCACTTACGACGCGGTGGGTAACCGCCTGTCGGTGAAGCGGCCCAACGGCGTGACCACCCGTTACCAATACGATGATCGATCCCGGTTGGCACTGCTGGCCCACTATGACGCGGCCACCAATCTGCTGGCCTCCTATCGCTATACCGTGAACGCCATTGGCCAGCGCACCGCGGTGGCCGAAATCAAGCGCCAGCCCGGCGGGGGATTCACCACGAACCTGGCCGCCTATGTTTACGATGGGCTGGGTCGTCTCCTGACCGAAACCAACAGCCTGGTTCAGAGCAACCGCACCGGGTTTTCCACCCAGTATGGCTACGACCTGGCTGGGAATCGCATTCAGCGCAAAGTCACGGTGGGCGGCCGGACGTTGACCACCACCTACGCCTACGATGCGAATGACCGACTGTTGCTGGAAAGCAACTCCGTCGCCGCGGCCTCCGCGGGCCTCAGCCCCTTCCCGGTGCGCACCTTGGGTCCGGACGGCACGGTCCAGGTGGCTTACCGGCCGCTGCCATCCGCCTGGCCTTATTATGCCCTGCGGTCGTTGCCCTTTGCGCTGCTGGCTGCCTTTATCCTGCCGGCTGCGGTTTTGTTCCGGCGCCATCGCCGGTCCATCGCGGTGTTCAGCACCGACTTGAGTCCCTACCGGGCGCTTCTGCCGCGCTGCCTGGCCGGGTTCCTGGCCGCCTTGATGGCGGTGACCTCCTTCGATCTGCGCGCCTTGGCGGATGAAGCCTCCCTGTATGCCGCTCTATCCACGGATACCTGGGGATTGGACGGATCGGTGACCCGCTACGAATATGATGCCAATGGATCGGTGACCAGAAAGGCCACCACTGGCCCGCAGGCGGAGGCCGTCGATTATGCTTACACGCTTGACCATCTCCTCAGCTCGGCAACCCGGACTGCCACCAATGGGGCCAGCGTGATGGTGGAGAAGACCTTGTATGGATACAATTATCAGGGCGACCGGGTGCGCACCGAATCCCATTCCCTGGCCAACGGGGTGGAAACCAGTTCCTCCACCAATTGCGTCCTGGTGGATCGCTTCAACCTCACCGGTTTGGCCCAGGTTCTCGAGGAAGCTCCGGCGGTGGGAGCCAATCCCTCCGTGACCTACGCCATCGGCGACGAAACCATTGCCCAATACCGTTCCGAGGCGGGCCTGAGCGCCGCGGATTATTTCCTCTGCGACGGGCATGGGTCCACCCGCCAGCTGGCCAGCGAACAGGGCGGGCTGGAAGATAGCTTCGCCTACGATGCCTTTGGGATCATGCTGGGGGATCAGCTGGCCGCTGGGAATGCCCGCACCAAGCTTCTTTATACCGGCCAGCGCTTTGAAGATTCGCTCCAGCAATATAACCTCCGGGCCCGCGACTATGATCCGGGCACTGGCCGTTTCTCGAGCATGGACACCCTGGCGGGATCCACCCAAGATCCGCTCAGCCTCCACAAATATGCCTATACCGGCCATGATCCGGTGAACCGGACCGACCCCACCGGCCATGATTGGTGCCTGTCTGCCCAAATGGTGGCGGTCTCGATCATCTCCATCCTGGCGGTTTCCTATATCTCCACCTTCGCCGCCTTCGTGGCCAATGGCTCCAGCCCTGATGCCTGGCTTTACGGCGCAAATGTCACGATCGGCATTTCCGGGATCGGCGCCGCCTATATGAGCGTGGAGCAAGTCAAGACCGTTGCCGGCGTCCTGACCGTGCCGAATATTGTGGGCAGCACTTTGGCGTCCGACTTGGAAGACTTCGCGGTTCAGATGCTGGAAACTGTCGGGGTGGGCGTGGGCACTTATTTCCTTTCCGCAGTGATGGACGGTGTTTACGCCGGCCTAAAGACCGGTGGCGCCATGACCAAAAGCATTGCCTCGTTCACCTACTCCTTCGGCGCCGAATTGCTGGACACTGCGCTGGATAGGAAGTTCTCCGGTTGGGCTTATCACGGACCCGGCCTGAGCGTGGGTGCGCCCACCGAAAGCCCGGCCAGCATCGGCATTACCTTCTACGGCGGCGTGGTTTGGGGGACTCCCAAATGGAAAGACTACGCGGGGCCATTTGTTGGGGTTGCCTTCAACTTTGCCTGGATGAATTGGTTTGGCGGCACGGTGGCTTGGTTTTTCAGTCCGAAGGATGTCAAGCAAAATGGCGTTTTCTCGGGGGCCTCCTTTGGCACCATCACCCCCGGCATTGGCGGGAGCACCAGCCTCTCTTATTATAACAATATCATGGAAGGCACTGATACCCTGAATGGTGTGACTGCTTACGATGCCCTGCGCTATGCCTTCCCGCCGGGGGTGGGCGTGGACCTCCAAATCAAGGCCCGTTTTGCGCGGCAGTGAGGTTGCCTGCCGGCCATGTACGAGCCGCATCCCATCGGCCTTTTCATCCTTGGCTTTTTGCTGGCCGGGGTGGCCTTGGCCACTGTCTCCGTATTGCGGGGAACCGGCCGGTTAAAAATACCGCAGTGGGTTTTGTTTGCGATCGGCTTGGTGGCCATTCTGCAGCTCCTCCTCGCCCAGGCCATCCGCTTTTATGACAAGTGGCGGATGCGCGAGGAGTTCCGCCAGCTGTCTCCTGGCCGCATCGCAAAAATGGTCATTAGCCAGGATGGGCGCACCAACCAGGTGGCGGATCCGGCCCGGATCGGTGAATTGCTGGCGCTGGTGCGGCCTCTGGCCGGCGTGGCCGCCCACCATAGCCACCCGGTGAATCAGTACGATGTCGTGTTTGAGCTGCCCAATTATTCCTATCGGTGGCGGGTTGGCCGCGACTCCGAAAGGCCGGAGGAATATTGGGTGGAGCTCCTCGGGCGCGGGAGGGCGGGGCAGGAGTTGGAGATCGGGCGTGTGCATTCAGCCCGGCTGGGCCAGTTCCTGGAGGATTTGCAGAATCCCAAACGCTGACGAATCCCTCCCCTTTACATCCTAAAAGATCGTTGTGCGGGCGTGGGCATTGGCTAAACTGGCCGGGTGAATTCCGGACGGTTTGATCTCCCGGCAGACGGATGCCTGGCAGCCACCCAGCCATGGGGGCTGCTGGCCCGGGGTGTTCGGCCAGCCGGCATCAGCCTCCCCATGATTCCTCCGCCAGGCCGGCGGTTCAAATTACTTTTGGCGCATCCCGTTCGGACCTCCCGGCGGGCCGCCAAGCTTCCTCAAACGTTATGAAAACCAATCAAGCAATACTCGTCACCCGGCGTAATTTCCTCCGCGCCACCTCGGTGGCCGCCTCCTTCATGGTGGTGCCCCGCCATGTGCTGGGCGGGGCGGGCCAGACCGCGCCCAGTGAAAAGTTGAACATCGCGGGGGTGGGCATCGGCGGCCAGGGCGGCAGCGACATCCACCAAGTGGACAGCCAGAACATCGTGGCCCTGTGCGATGTGGATTGGGACCATGCGGCGCGCCTGTTCAAGGATTACCCCGGCGCGAAGCGTTACAAGGATTTCCGGGTGATGCTGGACCAGCAAAAGGACATCGACGCCGTGGTGGTGGGCACTCCGGACCACGCCCACGCCGTGGTCTCCATGGCGGCCATCAAGCGGGGCAAGCACGTGTATTGCGAGAAGCCGCTTACCCGCACGATTTTTGAGGCCCGGAGCCTGGCCCAGGCGGCGCGGGAGCATCGGGTGGCCACCCAGATGGGCAACCAGGGCATGGCCTTTGAAGGCAACCGCCTGATCAACGAATGGCTCGCGGCCGGGGTCATCGGCCCGGTGCGGGAAGCGCATGTCTGGTCCGATCGTCCCACCCACAAAGGCCGGCTGCCGCTTTGGTGGGCCCAGGGCGTGGAGCGCCCCAAGGATACCCCGGCGGTTCCCGCCACGCTGGATTGGGACCTCTGGCTCGGCCCCGCGCCGTTCCGGCCTTACCATCCGGCCTATGCCCATTTCCGCTGGCGCGGTTGGTGGGACTTCGGATCCGGCGGGTTGGGGGACATGGGCATCCATAACCTGGCGCCGGTGTTTTCGGCGCTGGATCTTGGCGCGCCGTCCAGCGTCAACGCCTCCTCCTCGGCGGTGTATCCCGAATCCCTGCCGGTGTCCTGCACCGTGCATTATGAGTTCCCGGCCCGCGGCAGCCAGCCGCCCGTGACGCTGCACTGGTATGATGGCGGCCTGGTGCCACCCCGCCCGGCGGAGTTGGAGCCGGATGAGGAACTGGACCGCGAGGATGGCATCCTTTTCATAGGCGACCACGGCAAAATGCTGGTGGAAGGCTGGGGCGGGGAGCGCCCGCGCCTCCTCCCGGACAGCCGGCATCGCGAATTCAAGCGGCCCGCCAAAGTCCTGCCCCGCTCCATTGGACACCACAAGGAATGGATCGCCGCCTGCAAGGGCGGCCCCGCTCCGCGTTCCAATTTCGATTTCGCCGGCCCGCTGACCGAGGCGGTGCTGCTGGGAACCGTCTGCGTGCGGTTGGGCGGCCAGAAGCTGGCCTGGGACAGCGCCAGGCTCAAGGTGTCCAACGTGGCGGAAGCCAATAAATACCTGCACTACGAGTACCGCCCCGGCTGGACCCTGTAACCGGCAGTCAGCCTGCCTGGCCCCACGCCGTTCCGCAAAAGAAACCACGCTCCGGCAGCGCCCATGGCTGCCGGGCGTGAGCCGGGCCGGGGGTTGGGAAACCGCCCGGCTAAACTTGGCCGGTGCGTGGCCGGAGGTTAGAGCGCCTTGAGGGATTCATCCATGGCCGCGTAAAGCTGGTCCATGGTGGCATCCGTTTCATCGCCCATGTTGGAAATGCGGAAGGTGGTCCCCTTGATCTTGCCGTAGCCCCCGTCGATCAGGAATCCCCGGTCCTTCACCAGTTTCTGGAACTTGGGCACATCGATCACGCGTCCGCCCGCCCGCGCGCCGTTGCTCACGCAGGTGAGGCTCACCGATTCAAAGCCGGGTTCCGGGAAAAGGCCGAAGCCATGTTTGGCGGCCCAATCACGGGTTTTTTGGGCCAGCCGCAAGTGCCGTGCGAAGCGGGCTTCGAGGCCCTCGTTGAAAATATCCTCCAGCTTGGATTCCAGCGCGTAAACGTGCCCGATGGTGGGGGTGCTGGGGGTCATGCTGCCCTCGGAGTTTTTCTGGAACTCGATGAAATCGAAATAATAGCCGCGGTCCGCCTGTTTGGCGGCCTTCGCCAGAGCCGCGGGGGAGCAGGCAAACAGCGCCATGCCCGGCGGCAGCGCAAAGGCCTTCTGGCTGCCGGTCAGCAGCACATCCAGGCCGAGCTCGTCGAAAGGCAGTTTGATCGCGCTGAACGAGCTGACCGAATCCACGATGAACATGACGTCCGGGTATTTTTTCTTGAGCGCCGCCAGTTCGCCAATGGGGCTCATCACACCGGTGCTGGTTTCGTTGTGGATCAGCGTCAGGGCGTCGAACTGGCCCGTGGTCAGTTTGGCGTCCAAAGCCTCCGCCCGGATGGGTGAACCCCAATCCACCTGCAGCGCTTCCGCTGCCTTGCCGCAGCGCCGGGACACATCCAGCCACTTGTCGGAAAACGCCCCGTTCATGCAGCAGAGCACCTTTTTGGCCACCAGGTTGCGCAAGGCTCCCTCCATCACGCCCCAGGCGGAGGAGGTGCTCAGGAACACCTGCTGCCGGGTGTGGAAAAGCGCTTGCAATTTCGGCTGGATCTTCGCGTAAAGATCCTTAAACCCCTGTCCCCGGTGCCCCATCATGGGCGATCGGAAAGCCTGGAATGTTTTTTCGCTGACCTCAACGGGTCCCGGTATATGTAATTTTACATGTGCCATAAATCGGTCCCCGGCATCATTCCATGTCCCCCGGCAAAGGCAAGCTATATGAAAGCCCCATGGCGGAGCTCGAGTTGACTCAAATTAAAAGACACCGGGGACCTGAATCTGAGAGGAGGCAAAACGGGTCGTTGACTCATGGGAAAAAGACACCGGAAATCGGTGGTAATGCACATGAGCAAACAGT
>CAIMWS010000144.1 GCA_903845125.1 uncultured Verrucomicrobiota bacterium | reverse complement strand
GAAAAACGCACGATCATTGATGATTTTAATTTTGGCACCCAGACCGCCGAAGTCTTCGACGACATGCTGGATCGCTCTGTGCCTCATTATGTGGAAATCCAGCGGATGATGGGGGAATTGGCAACCGACTTTGCAGCCCCTGGCAGCACTTTATACGACCTGGGCTGTTCGACTGGCACCACCCTGATCCATTTGGACAAATTATTGCCTGCGGATATGACTTTCATCGGCGTGGATTCGTCTCCGGAGATGCTGGCGAAGGCCAAGGCGAAGCTCGAACAAGCCGGCGTCAAACGCCCCACTGAATTCGTCTGCACCGATCTGAATAACGGGATGTTGATCAACAACGCCTCGGTGATCATCATGAACCTGACCCTGCAGTTTGTCCGTCCGCTCTACCGTGATCGCCTGGTTTCAGCCCTCAACGCCGGATTGAACAAGGATGGATGCCTGATTCTGGTGGAAAAAATGCTGAGCCAGAATTCCACCATCAACCGCCTCTTTATCAAACATTATTACGCCTTCAAAAAGCGCAACGGTTACTCTGAAATGGAAATCGCCCAGAAGCGAGAGGCCCTGGAGAATGTGCTGATTCCCTACCATTTTGATGAGAACCGGGAATTGCTGCTGCGCAATGGTTTCAAGAGCTGCGATGTCTTTTTCCGGTGGTATAACTTTTGCGGAATGCTCGCGATCAAATGACCCCCCCTCCCCCGTCGTGGTTGTTGCAGTCCGGCCGCTTTTTTTTCCGCGTTCGGAACGCCCTTTTTCCCATCCTGCTCCTGGTCATGCTGGTCTTCACCCGGCCGGCGATGTTCCTCGGCAACCCGGTGCTGGATTCGCTGGCGATCGCGCTGGGTATATTGCTGGCGGCGGGCGGGCAGACCTTCCGCATCCTGGTGATCGGTTATGCCTACATCCGGCGCGGGGGGCAGAACCGCGAAGTGTTCGCCAATGAACTGGTCATCCGCGGCTTCTATGCGCATAGCCGGAACCCCATGTATGTGGGTAATTTGTGCGTGGTGGCTGGTTACAGCCTGGTTTATGGGTCCGCTTGGGCTTATGGATTATTGCTGCCCTTTTTCGCATACGTTTACCTGGCAGTCACCACCGCGGAGGAAACCTACTTGCGCGGGAAATTTGGCGCAGCCTATGACGATTACGCCCGGCGGGTGAACCGCTTCATTCCCAACCCCCGGGGACTCCGGAAGTCGCTGGCAGAATTCCAGTACGATTGGCGGCGCGTCCTGGTAAAAGAATATGGAACATTTTGCTTCACGCTGGTGGCGCTGCTGAACCTGGCGGCCTGGAAAACCGCCTGGGTGTATGGCTTTGCTGCTTTTCAGAAAACCATTTTGGCGCTTTGTGCCGCCAGCATCCCAGTGGGGATTTTGTATATTGCCATCCGTTTTCTGAAAAAAACCAATCGGCTCCGTCCCTTGCGCCTGGAGGAAACGGAACAAACCTTGTAAGCCCGGTAAACCAGGCGGCAGGCCATCCTCCAAAGTCCAAAAACCTTTCGGAAGAGGAATTCTCAGGGGAGTATTACGCCCGGGAATTCCGGTTTGTTTCAGGAAAAAGGGCCGCCAAGCGGTCCTTGGCTGGACAGGCCAATCAGTGGCTCTGTTCCAATTTTTTGAGCTTGGGCTGAATCACATTAACGCAATAGGGAACGTTGGGGTTCCGTTGGAAGTAATCCTGGTGGTAGCTCTCCGCCGGGTAGAAATGTTTTAAGGGGACAATCTCAGTGGTTATCACGCGATTATACATTTTGGCTGCTTTGGCTTTGGATTGCTCCGCCGCCCGCTTCTGCGTTTCGTCGTGGTAAAGAATGATGGAACGATACTGGCTCCCGACATCTCCCCCTTGGCGGTTCCACGTGGTGGGATCATGGGCTTTCCAGAAGAAGTCCAGCAACTTGTCGAAGCTGATTTTCTGTGGGTCGAATTCGATTTGGATCACCTCCGCATGGCCGGTGGTGTCCGTGCAGACTTCCTTGTAGGTGGGGTTAACCGTCCGGCCCCCAGCGTAACCCGAGGTGACGGAAAGCACCCCATCCAGGCGTTTGAAAGCGGCTTCCAAACACCAGAAACAGCCCCCGCCCAGGGTGGCTTGTTGATTGGGCTGCGGTTTGGAAGCGGTTGGTTTTTGATTTTCAGCACTCATGAGATTGGCATTAAGGATTAACAGCAATAGAGTGGCGGACAACATTCCAGACAGTTTCAACCGCCGGGCATTGGCGGCCATTGGTTCGCTGAAACAAATTTTCAACATGCCTCAGCATAGCGCAAATCCTCGAAAACGCCAATGGTGGCTGCCGGTCTGATCATCCACGGATCAGGCGCCAAAAACCTTGCGGATGAACTCCCGGCTGCGCCGGTGGTTTTCCACGACGGACCGGGTGATTTTGGTTTTGCCCTCCAGCGCCAGTTCCACGGTGAAAAGGCGCGCCAACCGGCGCTCTTTGGCAACCTGGGCGACCGCCTCGTAATCGACCTCCCCGCATCCAAGTCCTCCCACCAAATACCCTCCCGGCTTTGGCGGATGTGCCAGGAAACAATGCGCTCACCATAAGCTTTAAGGGCATCCAGGGGCTGAACTCCCCCCTTCCACACCCAATGCACATCGTAGCAGAAACCGATTGTTTTGGGGTCGGTCTGCTGGAAATTGAAATGAAATTCGCGGGCCTGGGCGGCCATCTCCGGCAAGTGATGATGAATGCCAAATTTTATGCCGATTTCCCGCAAGGCCTGGCCCAGCTCAATCAGGGCGGATACCTGGTTCTTGAGCTCGGCTTCGGTTTTCTCCCGGCCAATGGGATCCACATTGCAGCTCAGCGCCTGGAATCCCGCCGTGCGGCAGGCCTGGGCCGCAGGGATCAGCTTTTTGATGGTTTCCCGGGCCGCGGTCGGCTCGTGCAACCTGGCTCCGGTATAGAGGGTTACCGGTTTGAGTCCTTTGGATTTCATTCTCTCCGCCAGGCGCAGGTTGGCATCGGGATTGCCCGCATCCAGGTTGGCTTCCAGATAGTCGTATCCAGCGTCACGCAAGGCAGATAGGACTTCGTCGAAGTGCTCCTGCAAGTTCTTGTTCATCCGTTGATAGTATTGTCCCCAGCCAAATATGTTGGAACCGACGCAGGCCTCGGCCGGCGCTCCATCGGCTCCCCAGGCGGCCCCGGCCAAGCCCAGGCCAGCGGCCAGGGATCCCGCCCCAAGGGCGGCGGTGCGCACGAATTGACGGCGTGAAAAACCAGTATGATGCGTGTTCATAGTGTGATGATGTTCAAGGCATGGGATTTGTGCAAAGCGAAAATGCCGGGCATTCCAAATCGCCATTCCTTTCCAGCGCGTGGTTGGGCGCTTATTGGTTTCCGGCTCCTTACGGGGTGATCCTGGGGGCGGTGCCCAGTCCCGGCCCGTAAACCACGGCATTAAGGAAAATCCTCATGGTACCCCGGCTGATGCCGCGGAATACCGGCGAGGAGGCGAAGAGGATCACCTGTCCCTGGCCAACCGATTCGCGGGTGACATAAGCGCTGTTGGCCAACCGTTGTGCGGCCTCGGGCCAAAGCAGGCCGCTCATGCGCAAGTAAAGGTCGAAGCCAGCGGGCGGAACCGCCCAGCCAATCCGCGGCGGGGACTTGGTTTTTTTCTCCTCCTTGTCAGCAGCCGCAACTCCGGCTTTCAGCTCACCAGCCACCAGGAACCCGAAACGGATGGGGGCCTCGACCGGATCTACAGCCATCAAGACCGGTCCGGCGCCGGCCAGCACGGGCAGGCAGGCAGGCGTGCCGAAAGTAAGCCAATTCTCCGCATCCGTGCGGGCCGCCAAAAGTGCGCCTTGCGGCATGAACAAGCTCTGCCAGGCATCGCGTTTCTTCAGTTCCTTTTCTTCAAGCTGGGGGCCGTCCGGTCCCGGCCACGGGTATTCCTGTTCAGCGGTGGCTTTGTGGTCCCAAAGGCGATCCCCAGCGGGCAACACGACGCGCAATGCCTGCCACTCGCGCAGGACTTTTTGCTCATAGGCATCGAGTTTGCCCAGGACTTCCGGCAAGGTCCGGGTATGGCATACATCCGCTTTTTCCGCCGCCAGTTCGGCGGCTGAGGATCCGCTGGCGATCAGCGTGCCGCCGGAGCGTACCCAGGATTTGATCTCCTCGCGCATCGCCGGGGTCAGACTTCCGCTGGCCCGCTCGGGCAGCACCAGGACATTGTATCGCCCCAGATCCAGGTTACCGTTGGCATGGCTGGCAGTGTCTTCGTTGAGGTGGGAATGGCGGATGGCCAATTCATGGTCCAACACCTGCCAGACCGCACCAAAATCCTGGCTGGAAATGCCGCCCCGGGCAAGCACCGCGATGCGCGGTGCTTCCAAGCGCACAAAATGGTCGCTGCCCAAATCCGGCCGGAAATCCTGGCCCAAGCCCGATTGAACCGCATGCACCTGCAGCTGTAATTCCTCGGCGGTTTTCCGGACCATGCCGATCCATTGATTCCCAAGCGCCCGGTTATCCAAGCGGGTAATCACCACCGATCCCCGCGCAAAATTGCGGCGATCCAGGGTGAATGCCCGGTCCGTGGCGCGCACGGCAACGCCTTGCTCCAGCAAGCGGGCGGCCAGGGCGGTGGAATCATCGCTGGCGCCATCCACCACCAAGGCCACCGCCGAATCGGCATCACCCAGAAGCGCTGGTTCGACCGGTTTAGGCCGCGTGTAAGCTGGTGTGCTCACCGGCGGTTCCCACGGGAGGATGAGTGCTTCCAAGCCAAACATCATGGTCAGATTCCAGGCGGTGGTGTCATAAATCCGCGATCCACTGCGCGCGAGCAATTCGTGGCGTTCATCCTTGAGGGAAGCTTCGTTGATGCGGGGATCGAAATCCAGCAGGGCGGCCAGGTGATGCGCCAGCGGCTGGCGGCTGGGGATCAGAATGGTTCCGGCCGGCAGGGTGACTTGCCGCGTTTCCCGGCCCAACTGGTCGGCCGCCAAAGGCACCACCAGGCTGTTGGTCAGTTGGCAGCTTTCAAAGCCATGCAGGGTCAGCACGTCCATGAACCGGTTCCGGCGCGCGAGGTTATCCGAAGGCGGCAAGGCATAGCTGCGGTTGGCATAAGGGCCACTGGGACTGACCGCCGTGCGGCGGGTCTCCCAGAACCGCTGCAGCAGGTCTTTGCGGTGGGCCCGCAAGGTGGACAGATTGGCCAGCGCGCCAATCACGTGGTGATGCACCGATTCAGCGTAGGATAAAATACGCCCCCCCGGCCGGCGGACCCCGTTTTCCGCCACCCTTGCCTGTTCATACAATATCCCCACGCCTCCCCGCAGAGCCGAATAGGAATCCATGTAGCCGGGAAACCAGTTTTCGTTCCATTCGCCATGGTAGTAAACCAGGCCTTGCTGGTCGAACGCCCGCGCCTGGTCCCTGGCAAAAGTCTCCCCCCAGGTGTCGTGTCCTTTGGGGAAATGCGGATTGACCGGCTCCCGCGGCGGGGAAAACAAATGCGTATCCTGGGCCCCCATGCCGTGGGCATCCACAAACAGCACCGGGTTCCACCGGTTGATTTCGCGCAGCCGGGAACGGGTTTCAGGATGTACGGCCGCCAAGCCATCGCGATTCATGTCGGCCAGGTAATGGTTGCCCCGGCCCCAGGGCAGGTAGCCTTCGTGCAATAATGATTGGTCGTCCAAATTGGGGGAGACGCCGCGGTGTTCGGCCACCATCTTGAGGAACCGGCTGCGGCCATCCGGGTTCATCAGCGGATCGATGATGATCACCAAGTCATCCAGCAAGGATTCCGTGGCGGGTGAACCATCGGCCAGCAAATGATAAATCAAAACCAAGGCGGCGTCCGATCCTTCCGTTTCATCGCCGTGGATGGTGAATCCCAGCCAAGCTGCGGGCGGAGTGGTATCAATCAATGAGCGGGCTTCGGCCTCCGCCAAGTTGCGTGGATCGGCCAGGCGGGCCATTTGGCTCCGGATTTCCCCAGCTTTCTCCTGGTTCTTCGGACTGGTGAGGAGGCAATAATATAACGGCCGGTTTTCATAGGTTCGGCCATATTCCACCAGCTTCAGGCGGCGGCTTTTGTCCGACCAGGCCTTCAGGCAGCGTTCGATTTCTTCCGCGGTGGCCGCGCGCTGTCCGGCGGGAAAACCGACAATCGATTCCTGGGTGGGAATGGCTTCCGCATACTGCGCCCCGGACACGAAAGGCCGGTCGTATTTCAAGCCGCTGACCGGATTCGGTTTTAACGCCTCAGATCCGCTCAGGTTCAGGATCAGGCCCAGCAGCAGCAGAGCGCACGGAATCCAGGGGGTGCCACGAAAAACAAGGAGATGACGGCGCCGCGACCCCAAATCGGGACGCCTCCAGCCAGGGTGGAAGTTTTGCATAATTTTCGATTATTCCGAGATCGGAACCACTGAAACGACCTTGCTCAATTGAGGGGTAGCCACCGCGAAGGAGAAACCGGCGGAAGTTCCGGCGGCGCCGAATTGGCCCTTGCGGTTCAAGGCCACAAAATTGATGTCCAGCTTGAATCCCTTGGGATCCTTGCGGGCAATCCTCCGGATGGTTTCCTTGCACGCCTCTTCGGGCGCCATCCCCTGCCGCATGAACTCCACGATCTGGTAGGAAGCGCAGTAGCGCATCACATTTTCGCCAATGCCAGTGGCCCCGGCGGCCCCGACTTCCCCATCCACATATAAGCCGCTGCCCAGGATGGGCGAGTCCCCCACCCGACCGCTTAACTTGAAGGCCATGCCGCTGGTGGAACAACCGCCGGCCACATGCCCCTGGGGCGCCAGAACCAGCAACGCCAGCGTATCGTGGGATTTGGTGATGCCCAGCGCTTTGCGCTGCCGGGCCTCCTTCCAATTTTGCCAGTGTTTCCGCTGCCCTTCGGTCAAAAGCTGGGCGGGCTTAAATCCTTCGGCGATGGCGAACTGCCTGGCTCCCGCCCCCACCAGCAGCACGTGCGGGGTTTTTTCCATGACCCGCCGGGCCACGGAAATGGGATGCGCGATATCTTCCAGGCCCGCCACACTGCCTGCCCGCTGGCCGGGACCGTCCATGATACAGGCATCCAGTTGCACCACCCCATCGGCGTTGGGGGCACCGCCGCCTCCCACCGTGCCAATCGAGGGATCGGATTCCACGACCTTGATGCCTTCCTCGACGGCGTCGATGGGGGTTTTGCCTTCCGCCAGGATTTTCAAGGCGCGCTCATTGGCTTGCTTGCCAAAAGGCCAGGTGGAGATGATCAGCGGCTCGTTCAATTGGACAGGGGCATCGGCCATGGACCAGCCGGCCTGGGGCGCCAGCGCCGCAGGCAAGCCCGCCAACCAACCCGTTCGGACCATAAATTCTCGGCGGTTGCATTTCATATTGGATACGTATTAAAACCCATTCAACCGGTGAAAATCAAGACTGCTTTCAGCGTTGCGGATGCGGGCCATGAATGGTTTGATACACCGGTATGACAAATGCGGAAGCACTGGCAATTTTTCGGGATACGGGCGCTTTGCTGGAGGGTCACTTCGTCCTCCGCAGCGGCTGGCACAGCCGCCAATATTTTCAATGCGCCCTGGCGCTGCAGCAAATGCCCATTGTGGAGCGTTTTGGCAAAGCCCTGGCGGACCAGGTTCGCCACCTGGCTCCCCAGACGGTGATTGCGCCCGCCATGGGTGGATTGGTGATCGGGCAGGAGGTTGCCCGCCAATTAGGGGTGCGGTTCATTTTCGTGGAAAAAGAAGACGGCAAGCTCGTGCTTCGCCGCGGTTTCAAAATCGCCGCCGGGGAAAAAATCCTCGTAGTGGAGGATGTGGTCACCAAAGGCGGACGGGTACAGGAAACCATGGACATCGTCAACGCGCGCGGCGGGCAATTGCTGGGAGTGGCCATGGTGGTGGATCGTTCCGGAGGCGCGGTAAAGTTGGGGGTGCCCATGTTCAGCCTGATCCAGCTGCTGGTGGAAAGCTTCCCGCCGGACCAACTGCCGCCTGACTTGCAGCAACTGCCAGTCGTCAAACCAGGCAGCCAATAAACCCATGGCTTACGACAGCCTCTGCAGTTTCGTCAAGATCTTGGAAGCGGCCGGCCAACTGCGGCGCATCCCGGCGCCGGTCGCCACGGAATTGGAGATCACCGAAATCGCCGACCGGGAAATGAAAAAGCCCGGGGGTGGCCAGGCGCTTTTGTTCGAGAAACCGACCATCCACGGCCGGCCTTCCCCTTTTCCGCTGGCCGTCAATCTTTACGGATCCAAACAGCGCATGGCCAGGAGCCTGGGAGTGGATTCCATTTCGCAGCTGGCCGCCGAGCTGGCCGCCTTGATGAAGGCCAAACCTCCGGCTTCCTTTCGGGAGGCCATCCAGCTGCTGGGAACGGCTTTGGATTTGCGGCATGCCCGCCCCAAATCGGTGCGCCGTGGCCCGTGCAAGGAAGTCATCCACCGTTTCGATCCGCCGGCCCCCGCGGCGGGTGAGGCGGAGGAATGCCCCACGCTGCTGGATTTGCCCATCCAGAAATGCTGGCCGCTGGACGGCGGGCGATTTATCACTCTGCCTTGCGTGGTGACTCGCGATCCCGACACCGGCGCGCGGAATGTGGGGATGTACCGCATGCAGGTGTTCGACCCCCATACCACCGGCATGCACTGGCAGCTCCAGAAAGTGGGTGCGCGCCACGGGCGACGCTATTACGAAACCGGCCAGCGCATGCCGGTGGCCGTGTTCCTGGGGGGGGATCCGGCCTACGCCTTTTGCGCCACGGCCCCGCTGCCGGATGGTCTGGATGAGCTGCTGCTGGCGGGCTACTTGCGCCGGAAATCAGTGGAATTGGTCCGGTGCGAAACCAACGAGCTGGAAGTCCCGGCGGACGCCGATTTTGTGCTGGAAGGTTACGTGGACCCCACCGAGCCGCTGCGCCGTGAAGGGCCCTTTGGCGACCACACCGGTTTTTATTCCCTGGCCGACCAATATCCCGCTTTCCACCTGACCTGCATCACCCACCGGCGGGAGGCCATTTACCCCGCCACCATTGTGGGCCGGCCACCGATGGAAGACTTTTACCTGGGCACCGCCAGCGTGGAGCTTTTCCTGCCCGTCTTTAAGATGAATTTCCCGGAGATCGTCGATATCGCCCTGCCCGCCGAAGGCGTGTTCCACAATCTCGTGGCCGTCAGCATCAAAAAAAGTTATCCGCTGCAGGCCTTTAAAATCATGTATGGCCTGTGGGGCATGGGGCAGATGATGTTCACCAAATACCTGATCATCGTTGACGAGGATGTGAACGTGCACGATACGAGCGAGGTGCTCTTCCGGTTGTGCGCCAACACGGATCCCCAGCGCGATTCGGTATTCACCCGGGGGCCTGCCGATATTTTGGACCACGCCACCAGCCAACTGGGCATGGGATCCAAACTGGGCATCGATGCCACCCGCAAACTGGCGGGTGAGGGCTTCCAGCGCGAATGGCCGCCCATCATCAAAATGGATCCCACCGTGTCGGCCCGGGTGGATGCCCTCCTGGCCGCCCTGAATCAAACCCCTTGACGCCATGCCACGCCTAGTAATCGCCACCCGCAACGACCACAAAGTGGCGGAGATCCAGGCCATGCTTGGCAGTGGCTTTGAGTGTGAATCGCTGCGCCAATATCCCGCCGCCCCGCAAGCGGTCGAAGATGGCGACACCTTCGCCGATAATGCCCGCAAAAAGGCCGCCACCCTGGCCGCCTGGTTCAGCGAAAAAAACAGCGGGATCCCCGCCGTGGACTGGGTACTCGCCGACGATTCCGGCTTGGAAGTGGATGCGCTGAATGGCGCCCCGGGGGTTCACTCGGCCCGCTTCGCGGCCTTGGATGCGCCAGGCAACGCCCCCGACGCGGATAACAACGCCAAGCTGCTGCGCCTGCTGGCGGGGGTGCCTCCCGCCCGCCGGACCGCCCGCTTTCGCTGCGTGCTGGTGGTCCTGCCGATTGCCCGGCGCCAGGCAGTGGATCAGCTCCAGGCCGCGGCGGATTTGGAATTCACGGTTTTTGAGGGAGTTTGTGAGGGGATTATTTTAGAGGCAGCCCGCGGGCAACATGGTTTCGGTTACGATCCTTTGTTTGTGCCAGCGGGCCAGGCAAAAACCTTCGCCGAACTGGGAGACGAAATAAAAAACCGCATCAGCCATCGCTCCCGCGCTTTGGAACTGGCACGAAAAACCCTGGTTAAAGTGCTGCCAGGTTGAAAGGAATTTGGGGGACGGTTTGCATTTGGAGAAGTTTACTGAAGAAATACGATTGGGGGGAAAATCAACATGAGCCAGCTATTATCCATAAATCCGGCCAGCGGAGAGATTCTGGCCTCCTATGCCGAAAATACCGGCGCGGAGATCCGGGAGATTATCGAGTCCAACCATCAGGCATTTCTGGCCTGGCGTGGTTGTGGTTTTGCGGAGCGCTCCCGCCTGATGCTCCAGGCGGCGCAGGTTTTGCGTGCACGGCAGGAGGAACACGCCCACTTGATGGCGGTGGAAATGGGCAAACCGTTGGCTCAAGGCCGCTCCGAAGTGGAGAAATGTGCCTGGGCGTGCGAATATTACGCCCGGGAGGCAGCCCAATTCCTGGTTCCGCAAACGGTGGCTACGGATGCCTCCCGGAGCGTCATCTACTTTGAGCCGCTGGGCACCGTGCTGGCGGTGATGCCGTGGAATTTCCCGTTCTGGCAGGTGTTCCGCTTTGCCGCCCCCAACTTGATGGCCGGTAACGCCGCCCTGCTCAAACATTCTTCCAACGTTTCCGGCTGCGCGCTGGCCATCGAGAGTGTGTTCAAAGAAGCCGGCTTTCCCGCCAATATCTTCCGAACGCTCCTGGTCGGTTCCAAGTCCATCCCCGGCATCCTGGAACATCCGCTGATCCAGGCGGTGACCCTCACCGGCAGCACTCCCGCCGGCCAAGCGGTGGCGGCCCAAGCCGGGGCGCTGCTGAAAAAATCGGTTCTCGAATTGGGCGGCAGCGATCCCTACGTGATCCTGGAAGACGCCGACCTGGACCTGGCGGTTCCCGCTTGCGTGACGGCGCGGTTGATCAACGGGGGCCAAAGCTGCATCGCGGCCAAGCGTTTTATCGTGGTGCAATCCGTTTACCGGGAGTTTGAACAACGCTTCACCCAACAGATGGCGGCCAAAGTCATGGGCGATCCGCTGCGGAGCGGCATCGACCTCGGCCCCCTGGCGCGCACCGATTTGCGGGAGGAACTGCACCAGCAAGTCCGGCGCAGCGTGGAGTTGGGCGCGCAGCTTGTGCTGGGCGGGACGCTGCCCGCGGGGCCGGGCGCCTATTATCCGCCCACCGTCCTCGGCCAGGTGACCAAAGGCATGCCCGCCTTTGACGAAGAATTGTTCGGCCCGGTGGCGGCGCTCATTCCCGCCGCGGATGAAAAAGAGGCCATCCGGCTGGCCAATGATTCCCCTTTCGGCCTCGGCGCCGCCGTGTTCACCCGCGACCTGGCCCGGGGCGAAAGGATCGCCGCCCACGAACTGGACGCCGG
>CAIMWS010000143.1 GCA_903845125.1 uncultured Verrucomicrobiota bacterium | reverse complement strand
GCGCCTGCTTGAAAACTCATATCAAACAGGGGCTCCCGAATATGAAATATCCCGGATTCTTTCATGATTTTCTAAACGGCATTGTGCCTAGGCCCATAGCCGCTAAACAGATCGCAATGAGAGTCAGGTTGAAGACCAAAGGATATCGCGGATCAATCAGCGCGTAATAACCGGCGCTGCCGAACATGGCCAGCAGGGTGGCCAATCGGATGCCGTTCCGGGTTTCGGGCGGGATGCGTTGGTGGAACATCTGCAGCAAGACCAGCACGCCGATGCCCACCGGAATCACATAGGCCTGCGCTGTTTGCCAATGCAATTTGGACCAGAAAAACATCAGGAGAAAGGCCACAAATCCGGTCAATGCCGCGATGTTAAAGGGCGATTCGCGTTCGTCTTTGCCCAAGTAGGCGAACATCAGGCTATGGAGGCCCACCACCAGCAAGGCGAGGTTGGCACCCAAGCCATGAACCGACACCCATACCAGTGCCACCACCGGCAGAAGGCAAATGGATGTTAGCACCGGGGCCCGCATCGCTCGCGGTTGGAAATCAAAAGTTTGTTTGAATCCGGAAAGTAAAAACGAGAGGGTGAGGCTGGCCCAGACATCGTATTCGTAATGCCAACCGCCTGCGGTGAATATCAAGTGCCGCCGCAGCGATACAAACAAAGCCAGAGCAGACACTTCCGCCAGGTAATAGGCAAGCGTCGATTCGCGGCTTTTACCCTGGTAATACCACGCCACTGCCAGGGCGGCTTCCAGGGTTGTCAAGATGGCAATCTCCGCGCTTAGGAATGCGGTGTCATAATGAATCGATTGCGTGAAGGCTACCAGCGCCAACGTGGCCCAAAGCGTTACTTCGTAAACCTGGCGGCCACGCGCTTCCAACCAGGCCAGGATTTCATCGAACAAGCGATAGCCTGAGCGCGGCCAGGAGCGCCACCGGGGCGCCCAACGTTCCGGGAAAACCCTGGCAAACACGCCTAAAAGGAAAAAGGCCATCAAGGCGGACAGCATGGGCCATACAGGCAAGCACCCAGCTTGGACAGCCGCATAATCCACCTGGCTGAAATATACCAGCCAGACGGGAACCCAATACAGCGCCATGGCGCAGACTCTTTCTGTGGCTCCACCCGCCAGGCGGCAGGGATGCCAGGCGGTGAGCAACGCACCCAAACCCATTCCCCAAAGTCCCGTATTGGAATCTGGTTGCTGGTAAAACACGTGAGCGAAGGTTAAAACCACGAGGAATGGCACGGCGCGATTTAGGAGCTCCAAGGGCATCCAGAGGGTCCGGCGCTGATGAATGAACAACATCGCCAGCCAGATCGCCAGTATCACCCAGATTACCAGGTCCTTGGGCAGATAACTGGCGACTAGGAAATCCATGTGCAAAGCTAGCACCAATTGCGCCACAGCCGTGAGCAGATAGGCGGTCGATTTGCGAATGATCCCTTGATGAATCCAGATGGTGGCCGCGCCGGCCAGCAAGGGAGCCGCCTGATAGGGATTCACCTGATAATCGCTCAATCCCAGTAAAACCAGACCTTGGGTGGCGCCCAACAGGCACAAGCCCCAGGCATGTCGTGACGAGGTCCAGGCGGCTTCGTCCAACTTGGCCACGACTTGGACCAAAGTTCGCAGCGGGGATCGGGCATGGCTGGCGGTGATCCAAAAATGTCCCCAACCAAGCGCGCACCAGGCGCTGGTGGTCGCCGCCTCAAACGGGCTGAAGCCGGGCGGCAAAGTAATCAGGAAATAACTTCCACCCATGAGCGCCAGACCGCCATAAAAAGCCAGCCAGGAACTGCCGCCCAAGCCGTGCAAACGCAGCAGCACCAGCGCCAGCACCATGACCAGCGGCGCATTGAAGTGATAATAATGGTGATCGATCGGCGTGCCTGGAAACAGCAGCAGATGAAAAACCCCCTTGAAAACGTACATCCCAAGCACCACAAACCCGAGGGCGGCGGCGGAATTGCGATAACGCCGGGCTTCCGCCGCGCCGGAGCGAAATCCCCATTCCGCTCGCGCGTAGAAATAACCAACGGGCACACCCAGAGCGAACAGGGTCAAAAGTGGCGTGCGCAACCAGGGCACAAGCAACATCGCACACCAGAGAGTCAGCACCATGCCAAAATGGTATAACGCCTCGCAAAGGTCTCCGTAATTTTCCTCACCGGGCCCCGGTTGTCGGGCGGCGCGGTGGAAATATCGTCCCGCCATCCAGGCCAAAGCGCCGGAAACCACGAAACGCCATGGCGTCATGAGAGCCAGATTCGGATCAGTAAAATAGTTGACGCATAGCAGCGACAAAACCAGTCCCGCCAACGCCAGGCTAGCCTGGTTGGTGGGGACCAGGATCCGTTCCGAAGGATAGCGCCAGCGTAACAAAGAGGCCTGCAGCAAGCTCATACCCAAGCCCAGGCATAACAAATGCAAATCCGATAGACCGTGGGCTTGCAGCCACTCACCGCCGAACAAACGCACGAAATGAACATTGCCTAGTATTAAAAGCAAACCTCCCCAGACATAATAATGGCCGCGCGCCCAAAACCAGGCGATGAGAAAAGCGGTCAACGCACCCAGGTATGGGGCCAAAAGTTGGGCTGCGTTGCCTCGATTTGTGGAATCCAGCGTGTGATAGGCGGCGGCCAGCCCCGCGATCCAGGTGGCTGGGCGATAAATCCAGGTGCAGGACGGCGCGTTGAATAACGGCAGAGGATAAGATCCGGTGAGCCAACGCGGTTTCAGACGATGAGCTAGGCATCCGACCTGGGTAAGCAATACCATGACCAGGCCCAAAACCGATAGCCGCCACGGGACGAATAGCGTTTCAATGTGTCCGGATCGCATCAACGACTCATGGTGAATCGCCACATAGGCGAATAGCATTCCAATTAATAGAATGCCGCCCGAGACCTGCGCCCGGGCTGTTAGGCCCAGTAACATCAATAAGAACAGTTGCTGAAAGCTGGACAAGGCCTGGCCAGTCGCGCCGTCCACGATCCCCGCCATTCCCAGTAATAGGACCATGATAGTAACGGCCGTGAAAATGGGTGCCAGCAATGGATCCAGCCGGTTTTTCCAGGAAGGTTGTTGTTCCAATCCCAGCATGATCATTTGCACGACTGCGATCAGCCACAAAATTGGCGTTAGACTTTGGGAAACGCTTATACGTTCCAATAGGAAGTCCGGTCCCGGCGCCGTCCAGGCCAGGAGCGGCACAATGACCATGAAAAAGAGGATTGTTCCGTATTCTTTCCGCCGCGTTGACAACGTCTGCCACGCAAGCTGGCAGACGAGAAATCCCCATAACCAAACCAATCGGTCCATAGCGGCTCCATATAGCAGGCAGAGCAGACACGCCATGGAAAGGAGCAAGCTGCCCGCCAGCAGGACTTGGCGGGTGGGTTGAGCCAGCAATTTGTCAATCCACGGGAATTTGGCTTCCAATCCATACCGATACAGCCAGTAAAGCGCTTGCAGCAGTAAGCCCATCGCTAGGAAGGGCCAAACCCAATATGGACTATCAGCCCGTCGCCCATAACCCAATAAGACACCGATCAAAACCGAGATCCATCCCAAGTGCACAGCGGTGTTCGCTTGCGGATGTGTACGGTGATAAATGGCTAGGAATGTCCAAGTAATGCCGGTAATCGCCATGGCCACCGCCGTTTGGAAAGGAATTCCGCTCCATGACAAATTTCGAACCATATTCCAGGTATCGACTTTGACCGCGAAAAAAAGCACCCCGGCCACGATCGGCCAGGTGAACAAAGTGTGATCGCAGCGCCGGCATGGAAAAGGATCCCGGCCCAGGAAACGATCGCCTTCGGTGAGTTTTTGGATTGGGGCCCAAACCCGCAGTCGGAAACACATCAGGATCAAGGCCAGGCCGCCGAATGCGCTGCCCAAACCCGTGCCCCAAGTGCGGTCCGGGTACATTCGCTGTAAGTTGGATTTCAATTCTGGGAATAGAATGACCATGATCAGGACCGCCATCGAGGCGGGAATCAACGAGCGGGAGTAATACGTGGTGAAGATTAAACTCACCATCATCAGCACCGGTCCGAGGTAATCCTGTATATGATGATACCATTGTGGATTCGGCGCCGCGTCGCCCATGGCCACGCGCAGCAACATGGCGGCCACCGCCAGGACACCGTAAAACCATAAGACTGACGAGCGGGCTTCCAGAATCAAAGGTACTGGTTTATACCAGGTGGCCGCCAACCAGGCGAACGAAAGGAGCGATAAACCAAATATCAGGGTGTTGCCATGAGACGTTCGCGCCGCCATATCGACAAATCCCACATAAGGCAGGGCCAGGGCCAGGGTTACCATCGTGGCGTGCAACCAGGCCAGTTTTTGTTCCTGCCAGGCCCGGCGGCCGAAGAGCGCGGCCACCACCACGAGCCAGCCGGCGGTCGCCAGCGGTTCAGACCGGTAATGCCATTGTACCAAAGGAGTGATCAGGGTTGTCAGAAAAAGTAGAACGGTCTGCATTCCGGAACAGGTCCGGGCCAATGCCTCCGCTCCCCAAAAGCGGCTAAACCAGCCACCCGCCTCCAAGCCGAGAGCCATCGACACACCCAGCAGCGGCCACCAGGAAGCGGGATATTGGGGCAGCAGTCCCACCGCGGCGCCGCCCAGGATCCACCATGTCAGGGCGATCCAATAATGCAAAGCGTGCCGCCGGGCCAAAGCCTGCGGCATCCACACCACACCGGCCGCCAGGAACGAAAGGATGCGAATGTGCGGTTCCTGGTAACCCATCAGGACACCCAGTAAAATCAAAGCGAAGCCCAAAAAAGATTCTCCGCCCATCGCCTCCGGATTGCCACGCAATTCCAACGCGCGCCGTTCCACGAGCAGTACCAGCCAGCCGGCCGCAATAATCAGCAAGGCATAGGTATGCGCTTGGGGCAAATGCCGCAGAAAGCCGTGGATCCAGGCGAATACCTGAAGATAAGTTATCACCAGCGTGGCGCCGACAAACCACGGGACCCGTTTTTCAATCGCCATCTCCTTGGTAATCACGTTTTGTGTAAACCAATAAACCGTGCCCGCCAGAGCGAAGAAGCCCGCATAAAATCCGGCGCCGATGCAGATCCACATATTGTGCTGGCTCATCTGGACCAACGCCTGCGCCAAAGCGCCCAGCCCCACCAAACCGTTAAGCAGCAACAAGGCCCCCCCCAGCACCTTGCCCAAGGAGGGTTCCACCGCCGAACACCATCGCTTCAACCCCCAGCCAAACCCGCATAGATAAATCAAGACCATGATCGAACCAGCGAGCCCCTTGCGGACCACCTGTGTGTCACCTGCGAGCAATGCCAGCGCCATGAAATTGATGGGCAGTAGCCCGATTGCGGCCCCCCGCATGATGGCGCCAGTCCCTTTGAATTGCAGATCCTTTTTCTCGATCCAGTCGCCTACCCCCGCCAGCATCCAGGTGAAACAGGCCAGCAGCGCGGGCATGATGGTGTACCGGAGCAGCCAATGCTTGTCCCAGGTATAATAAGCCAGCAAAGAACTGCCGGCCAGGACCATGCCAATCCCCGCCACGATATACCAATTTTCCACGAAAAATGGTTGCAGATGGCTTTCCCAAATTGAAACGGTTTTGGCCTTCACCGGCTTCGCTTCGGCGACCGGTTTAACCGGTTGGAGCGGTTTTTTTTCTTCGGTAATCGGCACGAAGGCGGGACGTTCAAGTGGCATTGGAGGCGGGCCGTCGGCGGCCATGCCACCGATCAATATGGCGTTTTTCGCCGTCACTGGAAGATATTGACCCCAGCGTTGGACAAGGTCCCGTGGCTCGATCGGGCGGGATTGGCTAAGGCATCGATTGATTAACAACTCTTGCAGCTCCGGATTTGGTTCCGGCAGCACGCTGTGCCATATCAACAACAGGTCCAGCGGACGCTGGTGCTGACGCCATTGTTCTTCCTCCTTTTGCCAATCTTCATACCATCGCGAGAGCCGGGATCGCCAATGATCCCAATTAATTAACGAGGGGGCGTCAAATCGCCAGGCAAAGATCAGCGCGGCGCGATCCTTGGCCCAAGTCTCTCTCGCCACCTCCTGGAGGAAGGGAATGACGTTCGGAGAAGTCCAGTAGCATAGCCAATCCAAAATGGAGCGCTTGTCCTCACGGTTGGCGGCCTGATTAAAACGGGCCGTGAGTTCACGCAGCAATGATTCATCGTCCTGCCAGACCTCGGGCGAGCATCCGGTTCCCAACCGGGGGCGCCATAGGTCCTCGCGCGCTTTTTGAAATTGAAGGTTATGATTGTTTAATTCGGCCAGGAGCATTTCCCGGAGGCGTGCATCGCTGTCCGAATCACTTTTCACAAACGCGTGCAATTGAGGTAACAAGGCGCTGGCATGACTGGCCAGCCATTGGCTGATGCTCGACCCAGGTTGGATAAGCTTATCCCATTCACGACTCAGAACTGCTTCCAATGGCGGGATCCGATCGGCCCTTCCTTCCAAAAAATGCAGGTCCTTAATGAGAGCAAGAGCGTTTTCGATTGCCGCCGGATAGAAATTAGCCGCCCACTCCGCCGACGGAAGCAAAGGAAAGTCCCCTAGCAATTCCTGATCCTTGGTAGAAAGACCGGGATGGGCGGCAGTCTCTCGCAAATGGAGCACCTCGCGGTGCAGCGTGTTCCGCAAGTGCAGGGCCAGACGTTCCAATGCTGGATCGGTTTCGTCGGCCAGCTCCTCCAGGAGCTCTGGCAACGATTCCTTGCGCGCCGAACCGGCGGCTAGGTGCCGCAATGCCGGCAAAACCCATTGGGCGTCCAATTTCCCTTCCGCCAGCCACCTGGCCAGTGGATTGACCAAAGCGTTTCGATCCTTCATAAAATCATTGTCTCTCACGCATCAATCCGTGCCGAACATTTCGAAGTGAACTAATCGAGGATACGTGATAGAATTAGATCTGTCGAGGATAATCAACGATCATAAATTTGTGTGTCTTAAACGCGCTTTTCATTTCTCATGTAATGCGATTTAGGATAGACATCATCAAAATCCGCAACAAATCCTGGATATGACGACGAAACTAAAATCGAGTGGTTTCACATCTCCACCGTATCCGTGTGAGCATCCCGTCTAGTCGGCGGGCCAAGGAAATGGCAAAGTATGGGGGATGGCCAACCTACTGACTTACCGATGCTGTAAAACTCCCGCGGAGAAGGCCCGGATTCTAAGCGTTCGTGCATAAATAACTTCCTAATAGCAGGCGGAATCCAAGCAGGTACCGGGACTTGTATGGCAAGGTGGAATGGTGGGAAATGTCGCGCATTGGGCTAAGAATTCAGGCGTTCAATC
>CAIMWS010000142.1 GCA_903845125.1 uncultured Verrucomicrobiota bacterium | reverse complement strand
CTCAAACTGCGGGAGACCTCGTAGGTGAAGTCGACATGTCCGGGGGTGTCGATGAGATTCAATTCATAGGTTTCACCATTTTTAGCCTGGTACATCATGGTTACCGGGTGGGCCTTGATGGTGATACCCCGCTCACGTTCCAGATCCATTGAATCCAGCAACTGATCCTGCATCTCGCGGGCGCTAATGGTGCCCGTACGAAACAAGAGCCGATCGGAAAGTGTCGTCTTCCCGTGATCGATATGGGCAATAATACAAAAATTTCTTATGTGTGCGATATCCATGAAACAAAACAAAACCCACTTCTGAAGAGCTGAAAACCGATTCAACTCCCGTCAACCAACCGATTGTTCGCAAACTGCCAAATGATATTACTATCGCTTCAAATAATGGAAAGCGCAATTTCACAGGGCGGGGGGATCCCAGCGCGGGTTGGGCCGGGAGGAGCCAGACTGCACGGTCCTATGGCCAAATCCCAGGCGCAAAAGGTTTTTTTCCTGCGGCCATTGTCAATTTTAGGAAGTTGTGCCACGGTATGCCGAGCATTGAGCCATTCGATGGGGGGGCCAGAATTATCGATTAACGGTCCGCTGCCCGATGGCTATAGGTTGAAGCAATGAAAGAGAAATCAGAGAAACCGCATAGCAGCAGCCAAGCCAGGCACAGCGCCCCAAATAACCAGGCGGGCAGAGAGCGTTTTATTGGAATCGATATCGGCGCTGAAACCATCAAAATCGTGGAGTTGCAGCGCGAAGGCCACGGGCTAAAATGGAGAAGAAGCCAGCTTTTGGAACATGGCAAGGATCCCGGAGCGAAACTGCTCGAACTGCTCCAGGATTGGGATTGGACGGCAGCGCAGGGGGCGGCAGTTACAGGCCGCCTGGCACGCCAAATCAAGCTTCAAAAAGTCCCCCTGAAGCAAGCCCAGGTGCAAGGTTACCGCCACTTTTTTGACGGCCGGCCCGGGACGGTCGTATCCATCGGAAGCCATGGTTTTTCCGTGCTGGAACTGCGGGCGAACGGGACGGAGATTTTCCGGGAAAACAACCGCTGCTCCCAAGGAACTGGCAACTTCCTGCGGCAATTGGTGGAACGTTTTGGCCTCACGATTGACCAGGCCAGCGAGCTTTGTTCCCAAGTCGATCAGTCCGCCCCACTTTCGGGCCGCTGTCCGGTCATTCTGAAAACCGATATGACCCACCTGGCCAACAAAGGGGAGGACCGGGCCCGAATCCTGGCGGGATTATTCGACGCGGTATGTGAAAACGTCATGGTTTTGCTCAAGCCGGGTCGCAGCCCATCCCCGGTTTCATTAATAGGCGGCGTCAGCCGATCTCCGCGGGTGCAGAAGGTATTCGGCGAAATCCTGGCCCGCAATAAAATGGAAATGGCGCCTTTGGATGGCAACCAAGCCTTGTTCCTGGAAGCGCTGGGGTGTGCGGTGCTGGCTTCGCGCCGGCCGGAAGGGGTTCCGCCGTTGTCCATTTTGATGGCTCCCCCCTCCCCGGCCCGGCAGGAAAAACTGCCGGCCCTGTCCAAGTATTTGCACCTGGTAAACCGCATGCCCAGCCAGCGGCTTTTTTTGCCCGAGCAGGAACGACCGGAACTGATTCTTGGCTTTGACATCGGATCGACCGGTTCCAAGGTCATTGCCTTGAACATCGCCACGCGCGAAGCGGTTTGGGAAGGATACATCCGCACCGGGGGCAATCCGGTCGAGGCTTCGCAGAACCTGATGCGTCAATTCGTGGCCAGTCCGGCGGGACGCTGTCCGGTCACGGTTTTGGGCGTCACTGGCAGCGGGCGGGAAATCGTAGGTTCCTTGATGGCGGCCTGCTATGGTCCCCAAGCGGTCTATATTTTAAATGAGATCGCAGCCCATGCCACGGGCGCCTTGCACTATGATGCCCGGGTGGACACGATTTTCGAGATTGGCGGCCAGGATGCCAAATATATCCGACTGGCCGAAGGCCGGGTGGTGGATTGCGCGATGAATGAAGCTTGCAGCGCCGGCACCGGCTCTTTCATCGAGGAGCAGGGCAGCAAGTTCAAAGGCATCAAGGATGTGGTGCACTTGGGAGTCGAGGCGCTGGCCGCTTCAGAAGGCATTTCCTTGGGCCAGCATTGCTCGGTTTTCATGGCGGAGGTGATTGATGCCTCGGTGGCATCCGGAGTCGATCAGCGCACGATCATCGCCGGCCTTTATGACTCGATTATCCAGAATTATCTGAACCGGGTAAAAGGCAATCGGTCGGTGGGGCATGTCATATTCTGTCAGGGAATGCCCTTTTCATCGGATGCCCTGGCCGCGGCGGTCGCCCGGCAAACCGGAAGCCAGGTCATCATCCCGCCCAATCCGGGCACCGTGGGAGCCCTGGGCATAGCGCTTTTGGCGCACCGGGAAATGCCCCGCCAAAACCTGCCGGCCATCCAGCCGGAATCTTTCCTGAGTGCCCGCGTGGAGCAAAAGGACCACTTTTCCTGCAAATCCACCACGGGGTGTGGCGGTCAGGGCAACCGCTGCCGTATTGATCGCCTGACCACTTTTGTGAACGAGCAGACCCAGAAATTCACCTGGGGCGGAGGGTGTGCGCTTTACGACAAAGGGACCCGCAAGAAAAAGCTGCCCAACCTGGCCCCGGATCCTTTCCGCGAACGCGAAGCCGGGATCCAAAATCTGCTGGAAGGATGCGCCACGAAAGCCGGGGCCCCGGAAATCGCCATTGCCGACGAATTCATGCTGAAAGGGCTGTTCACCTTTTTCGCAGTTTTCCTTTCCGAACTCGGATTCAACCTGAAGGTACCAAGCGGCGCCAACCAAGTGGCTCTGAAACGGGGCATCCAGGAATCCAACGTGCCGTACTGTGCCCCCATGCAATTGTTCCATGGCCTCGTGAGCAAAATGGCGGATGAGCCTGGCTATCTGTTCCTGCCGATGATTCGCAGCCTGCCCAAGATGGATGGCGAAAAGCATTCCGCCACCTGTCCCATCGTGCAAGCCAGCGCGGATATTTTGAAGTGCGATTTGGGGCTGGCTTCCAGTGGCCGGATCATTTCTCCGGTGATCGAAGTGGGGGATGAAAACCTCAGTTCCCTGGAGTTCCTGAAAATATGCCAGGAGCTGGCCACCCAACTGGGGCGGGGCGGGGCGGATTGGAGGGCGGCGCACCAAAAAGCGCTGATAGCCCAGCAAAAATTTGAGGCGGCCTGTCTGGAAATCGGCACCCGGGCGCTGGCTTTTTGCGCCGAAAATGAGGTTATTCCGGTGGTAGTGGCGGGCCGGCCCTACACCATTTACAACACGGTTTTGAATTCGAACGTGCCCGCGATCCTGCGCGAGCAAGGCGCCATGGGAATTCCGATTGACTGCTATCCCATTGATGCAGATACGCCGGTGTTCCACGACATGTATTGGGGCTATGGCCAGCGCATTTTGCGGGCCGCCCACCAGGTGCGCCGGACGCCAGGCATTTACAGCCTTTACTGCAGCAACTATTCGTGTGGCCCGGACAGCTTCAACCTGCATTTCTACAGCTACATCATGGAGGGCAAGCCGTTCGCCATCATCGAAACGGATGGCCACGCCGGCGATGCGGGCACCAAGACCCGGGTCGAGGCTTTTCTGCACTGCGTGGCCCAGGATCTCCAGGGAGTGGCCCGGCAAAACAGCGTCAACGAGTTCGATGAAGTCCAGGTCAAACCGATGAACTTGGAGTCGATTCGACAGCGTGGCGAGGTCTTGCTGGTGCCTTATATGGGACCGGGATCGATTGCGGTGGCCACCAGCGTGCGCAGCCTGGGCATCAAAGCGGAGGCGCTCCCGCCAACCGATGCGGACGCCCTGCGGATCGGCCGCCGATACACTTCGGGAAAAGAGTGCCTGCCGATGTGCCTGACCTTGGGCAACCTGCTGAAGCGGATCGATGCCGATGCCAGCCAGGCGGAGCGATTCGCACTGCTTATGCCCGGCACCACCGGCCCCTGCCGGTTCGGCATTTACAACCTGCTCAATCAGATCACGCTGGATAAGTTGGAATACAAAGACCGGGTGCGGATCTGGTCACCGATGGATGCCGATTACTTCAACGATACGCCACCGGGTTGGGCGATTTTGACTTTTGCGGGCATCATTGCCGTGGATATGCTGTTGGACGCCTTGCTGTATGTTCGCCCGGCCGAAACCCGTGCCGGAGCCGCTGAGGAAATCTACCGCCGCTATACCCAGGAGTTGATTGAGCGCCTCCAAACCCAGGGCCACTTGATACGTTCCCTGCCCGCTTCGCTATGGCAGGCGGCCGGTGGCGAGTTTTTTGGCATCGCCAAAATGCTGAAACGGGCGGCGGCTGAGTATGCCGCTGTGTTGGGGCCGGCGAAGCTGCCCACGGTGTTGATGGTGGGCGAAATCTACGTCCGCTGCGATCCGTTTGCCAATGACTTTGTGATTGAAAAACTCGAGCAACGGGGCTTGCGCATGAAATTGGCGCCGCTCAACGAATGGCTGGAGTATTCCGATTCATGCGGCCAGCAGGATGGCAAGCAGCGGGGCTTGGGAGCAGGGCTGCGGCGCATGATCAAATCCCGCATCCTGAATGATTTCCACCAGGTTTTTGCGCGCGCCTTGGGATGGCCAGCGAGGGTTACGGTCCACGAGGCGATGCATGCCGCGGGCCCTTATATCCGCGAAGATTTGCGCGGTGAAGCGGTCCTGACCCTGGGCAGCCCGCTGCACGAATGGCGCGAGAAAATGATCGACGCGGTCATCAGTGTAGGTCCCCTGGAATGCATGCCCAATAAAATCGCTGAGGCGCAGTTTTTCCACGTTGCCGAAAAAGACGGGCTGCTGAATCTGACGCTTTCGCTCAATGGAGACACCATCGATCCGGAAGTTCTGGATAATTTTGCCTTTGAGGTTCACTCCCGCTACCAGGCCAGACAAGCGCCCCGCGCGGAACCCGTGCTGGCCCGCTGACCACAAAAAACCTATGCGGGCTGCTGAACGAACCGACAATGCCAGACATGCCGAGTCAGTCCAAAGGCTGATTGCCAACATCAGCCAGGCATTTACCGGCAAGGACCAGGTGGTCGCCCAGGCAGTATTAACGCTGATTGCCGGAGGCCACCTCTTGCTGGAGGATTTGCCCGGGCTGGGCAAAACTCTGCTAGCCAAGGCGCTCGCCCAATCGGTCTCGGGGCGCTTCAAACGCATTCAATTCACGGCCGACCTGCTGCCTTCGGATATCACCGGGGTCAACATCTACCTGGCTGAGAAACGGGAATTCTCGTTTCATCCCGGCCCGTTGTTCACCAACGTGCTGCTGGGGGATGAAATCAACCGGGCCACACCACGCACCCAATCCAGCCTGCTGGAAGCGATGGAGGAACAGCACGTGACGGTGGACGGCAGCGTGTATCCGCTGAAGGCTCCATTTTTTGTCATCGCCACCCAAAACCCCGTGGAACTGGAAGGCACCTATCCCCTGCCCTTCGCGCAAATGGATCGGTTCCTGATCCGGCTCAGTATCGGCTACCTGAACCGGGAACAAGAAATGCAAATGCTGCGCACCCAGCAAAAAAGCCACCCCCTCGACCAGGTAAAGCCGGTTATGACCTGCGAGGATTTGCACGAGCTGCAAAAAGCGGTGCGCGAGGTGAGTGTGGAAACAACCTTGCTCGGATACCTGGTCGATATCGTCCAAGCCACGCGGAAGCTGGATGTGATTGAATACGGGGCCAGCCCACGCGCCAGCCTGGATTTGCAGAGCTACAGCCAGGCCACCGCCCTGTTGCAGGGCCGGGATTTCGTGCTGCCGGATGACATCAAGCAATCGGCCCGGCTCGTGCTTCCCCATCGGTTGATTAATCGCAAAGGAACGCGCTCCGTGACGGTTAACTCGCGGGCCATTGTGGACCAAGTTCTGGAAATGGTGCCCGTGCCGGTTTAAACTGCTGGTCGAACAGCCACGCGCTTTGCCCATGGTTCAACAATTGTGCTGATGAACTACCGGCTGACCCACTTTGGAAAACTTTGCCTGCTGGTCATCGTGTTGCTCTATTTCGCATCCTTGACCAGTTTGTCGGGATTGCTCTTGTCGTTGGTGGGGATTGTCCTGGGTTGTTTTGCCATCAATTTAATTTATGCCCGATCAGCCCTCCAAGGGCTGCAAATCGAGCCGCCCAAGACCCTGGTCCTGGGCGAAGGGCAGCGCATGACACAGCCATGGAAAATAATCAATCGGACCCGCCAGCCGGCAGGATTTATCCAGATCTCGATGGCCATGCAAAAACTGTTCCAATTTCCTTTGATCGCTGCCGGCCAGACGATTTCCCAAGCCCCTGAACTGTGCCTTGCCGAGCGCGGTGTTTACCCCCTGCGGAATGTCCGCTGCGTTTCGACCTATCCTTTTGGGCTGGTGGCCGTGGCGCGGTCCATGGAACTGGAGGGCGAAATCCTGGTGTGCCCGGCGCTTTACGAAACCGAAACTCCGCACGCCTCAGGATATGATGTGATGGTGGGTGGCAAACATAAGGGGCTTTGCCATTCGACTTCCGGGTCCGATTTCGCCGGCATCCGGCCGATCCAGCCGGGGGATCCCATGAAACAGATCCATTGGCCAAGCAGCGCCAAGGGCCAGGGACTCATGGTGAAATTATTTGAGCAGGAGCTTTCCGGACGGGCGGCATTTGTCCTGGACACCGGCCACACCGGCCACAAGGATACTTTGGATAATGCGCTGCGGGCCGCTGGATCGATGATGTTTGCCGCCCTGGATGCCGGTCATCATGTGGAGTGGATTGGCCTGCACGAAGGTTCGCTGCAGGTGATCCCACCCTTTGATGATGGCCAGGAACTGCTGGAAGCTTTGGCCAGAATACCCCTTCAGCCCGGGTGTTTGACCGCTGAAAAGATCGCCCCCCTGCTGCGCTTGATCTCGCCGAAATGTTCGATTCACTTGGTCTTGACGGATTTTCCGCCGGGCATCCGGGAGGTGGTGGAGGAGATGGTTCAAAATGGGCGGCAGGTTATCCTGTATTTGCCGAAAACTGACAGCCAAGCCGTCACTTCTTTCAGCGGCCGGTTGCTTTTTTACGCTCCGCAAGGTTTGGCTGCATGAAAAGCGCCCGCCATCAACTAATTCTGCTGGGACTGATATGCCAGGGATTATCATGGGAGGACTATTTTCTGCCGCTGGTTTACACCCTGGGCTGGGGATTGTGCCTGCGGTGGCAGAGGATGCGTATTCAATACCACGAGTATTGGGAAGCGGTCCTTTTAGTTCTGGGTTGTGTCATGGGCTACTTCCTGGGGGCGGTTTTCGGGAAAAGCGTGCACTTCTTCCTTGGGCATGGCCTGGCTTTGGTACAGCTGGTTCGCCTGCTTAAATGCCCCACCCGCCGCGATCAAATTTTTTCGTTGATGATTGCCCTGTTTCACCTCGCGGTGGGGTGCACCTTTCTGTTTGATTTACGCTTTATTCCCATTCTTTTGGCCGCCCTGGTGCTGCTGCCCAAAACCTTGTGTGAATTGGAACAAACATCGTTTCCAGGTACCCTGGGCGCAGCCAGCCAGCCATCAAACCAAGGGCTGCCCTGGCGGGCTTACGCGATGATTTTCTGCTGCACGGTCCTTTTCTACCTCCTATTCCCACGGGCATTGGTTGGCAGTGGGCTGGCGGTAAGATCGGGCGTAGCCGCAGGCAGCGGCGTGCTGGATTCCATCCTGGATCCTACTTTGCGCGCCCAGGGACGCTCCAGCCAGGTTTTGTTTCAGATTGAAGGCAACGATCTCGGCTACCTGCGTTGCATGTCGCTGACGGTCCTCGATGGCTGCCGGTGGCTGCCGGCCCAAAAACGCGCCTGGCGGCGCATCGATTATGTCGAACCCGAAAAATTGGGCCCCTACAAACACCGGCGCGTGCGGGTAAAAAACGCTCAATTGCTGGGACGCAATATCCCCACCGATGGCCAGCCAGTCAACTTGGGAGGCAATTTCTTCTCCTCCCCCTACCATAACATCCATGGCGGAGTGTTTTGCAACGCCATGTGGAACCGGGACAAAAACATTTATGAGTATTGGTCAGGCCCCCTGGCCAGCCACATGCCCTTTTATCCCGCCCTGACCGCCGCCTATACCAATCATCCACCGCAATCCGCCCGGCTTCGCCTATGGCTGGACAACCTGCTGAAGGATTCCGCCGAGCCTTTGGCAAAGGCCCGGAAGCTGGAAGCTTTCCTGCGGGATCATTTCACTTACGCTGAAGGCGCCCCGGAACTGAACCGGATACAGCCGACTGACGACTTCATTTTCAACCAAAAGCAAGGGCATTGCGAGCGGTTTGCCGCGGCGCTGGGGCTGCTCCTGCGCATGGAAGGAATTCCGAGCCGGGTGGTCATTGGATTTGTCCCCTCGGCCCGAAATATGTTCTCCGAGGCTTTCAGTATCCGGGGCAAAGACATCCATGCCTGGACGGAAGCTTATATCGCCGGAGCAGGATGGCTACAATTGGACGCCACGCCGCGAGCCGTTGCCAGTCCGAATCAAGTGAACCTGGGTGATTATTGGGAAGAGTTGGATTTTTTCTGGGCCAGCTACGTGGTCAATTTCGACATGGCCGCCCAAAGCGCCTTGTTGAGGACCACGGTTCTTTCCTTTGGGCAAAGCGCTTTATGGGTGGGCCGCCACTTCCCCATTGTGGCCGGATTCTTGGTTCTCGCCGGTCTCCTCTGGCTGGCCCGGAAAAAAGTGCGCAGGATGGGCGCCAGGTCCAATTCACCCCAGGCCCAGGCACGAGTGCGGATTGCAGCCAGCCATACTTATGCGCGAATGCTGCAGACATTGGAAAAAAAGGGCTGTTTCCGTGATAGTTGGCAAACTCCGTTGGAATTCATGGGCCAGGCCCAAAACCGGTTCGCATCGCTTCAATCCCAGGTGGAATTGATCACCCATTATTTCTGTGCCACCCGCTATGGAGAACATCCCGCGAGCCTTCCCGAGCTGGAAAGTGTGGAACAGGCCTTGGAGCAAATTAAAAAGCACCGGGAATAAGGAGGGATGTGGCAGCCGGCAGCCGGCGAGGAAGGGTTTTCCGGCTCAATTAAATCAGCTTCTGGCCGGCCCGGATTGCCGATTGCGCTTGAAACAACCTTGCCACGGGGCCAAAAGTATGGCACTCAATATCAGAGTCATCATGTTATGAAAACGGTAACCAGTTTGCTTGTCGGATTGGTCGCACTTTTACCTGGTAATTTTGTGGCCGGTGCTCCTATTGAAACAGCCGCCTCGCCGGAGCAGGTCGAGGCTGATTGGCTAAAACAGGATGAAAAAAGGCTCCAGCCGTTGGCGGGTGGTGGTGGCGGTAAAATCAACGTCCAGGATGATGCCGCCGGGGGAGTGGATGGCATAAAAAACGGCCAATGGGGTTTCCACACCGAGTATGAGCAAAACCCCTGGTGGCAAGTCGATTTGCGCCAAGCGGTGGAAATCGGGCGGATTTTGATCTACAACCGCTGCGACAACTACGCGGAGCGAAATTCAAACCTCCAGGTGCAGATCTCTGATGACGCCCAGAATTTCCAAACCGTATATCGTAATCCAGGCAAGGTGTTTAACGGCTTCACGGACAAGAAACCGCTGGAAGTGCTGCTCACCAAGGTGAAGGCACGTTATGTTCGCCTGACTTTGCCCGGACAAAGTTATTTCCATTTGGATGAGGTGGAGATTTACCCCGCTGGCTCTCAACAAAACATCGCCCTCGGCAAGCCGGCCACCCAGAGCAGCACGAGCCTATGGTCCGCGAACCACGGCACCGCTCCCAAGGTACAGCTGCTGCCGCTGGCCAAATTGCTGGAGCGCGGATTAAAATTAGTCGAAAGCCAGAGTCGGCTGGGCAACGCGATGGATGAATCCGCCCGCGTCCTCCGGGCGTTGGCCGAGGAGGTCAGCCAGCTGCCCGCCAATGCTCCGGAAGCGGCGGTAAAATCCCTTTACCTAAAAATACATTGGCAAATTCGCCGGACGGCTTTCAGTAATCCCCTGCTCAACTTCGACTCGATTCTGTTCGTCAAACGCGCCCCCACCATGTTTCCGCACATGTCCGACCAACATTACGGATGGTTCTCACGGCCTGGGGGCGGGCTCTATGTTTTGGAAGGTTTCAAATCCGGGCAACCGCGGGTCCGCTGCCTGACGGCGGATTTCGCACCTGGAAGCTTTATCGGACCGGATGTTTCGTATGATGGCCGGAAAGCCTTGTTTGCCTACTGCAAATTTTACCCGCAAGTGGCGGGCATGGAGAAGGTGGACAAAGCGAAACTCCCGGCTGACGTCTTCTATAATATTTACGAGATCAACGTGGATGGCACAGGGCTGCGGCGGTTGACTCAAGGCCGTTACGACGATTTTGATCCCCGTTACCTGCCCAACGGTGATATCCTGTTCCTCTCCACTCGCAAGGGATTGGCGCTCCAAACGACGAGTGATTTTTCCGATTCCACCCGCCTGGCCGATCTGCCCGATAGCTATGTGCGCTGCGGTGGGGACAGCCGCCGGCCGGTGCCGGTGTTTACCTTGCACGCCATGGACGCCGCCGGTAAAAACCTGCGCCCGCTTTCCGCGTTTGAAAATTTTGAGTGGTCCCCCTCGGTGGCCAGCGATGGGCGCATTCTTTATACTCGCTGGGATTATATCGACCGTTTCAATGGGCATTTCTTCAGTTTGTGGTCCGCCAACCAGGATGGCACCAATCCCCAATTGGTCTATGGCAACTATACCATGAAGCCCCAGGTCAAATTCGAGGCCCGCTCCATTCCCGGCTCCCAGAAATTGGTGATCACGGCCGGCGCCCATCACTCCATCACCGGCGGATCGATCTGCCTCTTGGACCGCACCAAGGGGACCGAATTTGATAATCCGGTGACCCGGTTGACGCCGGAAGTTTGTTTCCCTGAAACCGAGGGCTGGCCCAACCACTATTATGCCAATCCCTGGCCCCTTTCTGAGGAATATTTCCTGCTGGCCTGGGCGGATCGCCCCATGCCGCCGCACGCGCTGGTCACGGATTCCCGCAACCCGGTAAACGCCATGGGGATTTACCTCTACGACGCCTTCGGCAATCAAGAACTGCTTTACCGCGATGACAGCCTTTCCAGCATGTATCCCATACCGGTGGCTTCCCGGCCCACACCACCGATTCATCCCGCCTTGGCCCAATGGAATGCCACCCAGGAAGGCCGGTTGCTGGTGCAGGATGTTTACCAAGGCCTGACTGGGGTTCCGCGCGGGGCCATCAAACAGCTCCGGGTCATTGGCGTTCCCCCCAAAGTGCAGCCTTATATGAATAATCCGGTCCTGGGCGTTTCCGCGGAAGATCCTGGTAAATTCGTGCTGGGCACGGTGCCGGTGGCCGCCGATGGATCCGCGTATTTCCGGCTGCCGTCGGGGGTGCCGGTGCTATTCCAGGCGCTGGATGCCCAGGGCCTGGCGGTGCAAACGATGCGCTCCCTTACCTACGTCATGCCCAATCAAACCCTCGGCTGTGTCGGCTGCCACGAACACCGCGACCTGGCTCCGCAAAACGCCAAACCAGTCCTGGCGGCGCTCGGAGAGCCGTCCCGCCTGACCCTGGGGCCTTCCGGATCCTGGCCGATGCGTTTCGATCAATTGGTGCAACCGGTGCTGGATCGCCATTGTGTGAGTTGCCACAGGCCGGGTGGTTCTGACGCCAAAGCCGCAAAATTCGACCTGGCAGGCGCCAAAGCCTACCAAAACCTCCTTTCCTTTGGAGGCGAAGATTTGAAAAAACAGGCTTTTGAACGCGACCGCTCATTGCCCGGCCAGATGACGGCCGTTAACAGCAAACTTTGGAAGATGCTGGCCAGCCAGACGGGCCATTACGGCGTGGCGTTGGGGGCGGATGACCGCAACCGCCTGACCATCTGGATGGATACCTATGCCCATCGCGTCGGCCACTTCAGCGACCAGCAGGAGCGGGAGCTGATTGACCTGCGTGACCGGCTGTCGGCCCTGCTGGAAAGGACGAAACCCGCTAATTAATCTTTTATGGCAAACTCAGGACGCGTGAAAGTGGGGATCATTGGATCCCAATTTGAAGCGGATATCCACGCGGAATCGTTCCGGATCATGCCCGATGAGGCGGAGGTGGTGGCGGTGGCGTCCCCCACCCCGGGCAACGCGGAGCGATTCGCCAAAAAACACAACATTCCCCGGGTGTTTACCGACTATCGGCAACTGCTGGCGCAACCGGACATCGAAATGATCACCATCGCCGCGCCAAACTGCCTGCACGCCCGAATGACAGTCGATGCCGCCCGGGCGGGCAAACACATTGTTTGTGAAAAGCCGCTTTGCATGACGCTGGAGGAGGCGGACGTGATGATTGGCACCTGCCGGGAAAAAGGGGTGCTCCTGATGTATGCTGAGGAATTGTTTTTCACCCCCAAATATGTGAAGGCCAAACAAATGGCCGATGAGGGCGCCTTCGGCAAGTTATTTTTGGTCAAACAATGCGAGAAGCATTTCGGCCCGCACGCGCCATGGTTCTGGGATGTGGAGCAATCGGGAGGCGGGGTGCTGATGGATATGGGCTGCCATGGGATCGCCTTTTGCTACTGGTTCCTGGGGCGCCCCAAAATAAAAAGTGTCCTGAGCCATATGGGCACCTATGTGCACGCCGATAAAACCCGTGGTGAGGATGATTGCGTCTGCATCATCGATTTCGAGAATAATGCCAAAGGCGTGGTGGAAGACAGTTGGGCCCGCCGCGGAGGCATGGAAGACCGCATCGAAGTTTACGGTGAAGGCGGCCTGACTTATGCCGATTTGCATATGGGCAACGCCCTGCCGACTTATAGCGAATACGGTTACGGATACGCCGTGGAAAAAGCCCCCCACCACCAAGGGGTGGACCTGGCCGGTTTTCGAGGAACTCTGGAACTATGGTTTTCCCCAGGAAATGCGCCATTTTGCCCGTTGCGTACGGGGCAAGGAAACTCCCCAAGCCACAGGCGAAGACGGGCGCGTAGTGCAGGAGGTCCTCCTTGCCGCTTACCATTCTGCCGGGCTCGGCGCCAAAGTACAACTGCCCTTCCGTCCCCAAGGGGTCAAACGCCCCATTGATCTCTGGCTGAAACACCGTTGAAGAATCCCGTGCAGGCACCATGGCCTTCCCCGCTGGAGGATCCGATTGTTCAAAGCGCTCCTAAAGCTGGTCCAGGTGGGTTGTTTTGGTTTGGAGATTACCTACCTCCATGGCGGGGGATTTTTACAACCGGGCGACAGCACGCCTTACTTGAGCGGAGAAACCTTCAAAGAAAACATGGCGGCCGCAGTATATAATGCCATTTCTTGGGGACGTCCCAGAGTGCCAATACGAGGGTATACCAATGGCTCAGGAACCACCCCAACCCCAAGTTGGCATCGTCCGCGCCGATCAATAAACCACCGCCAACAATTCTTAACCAGGAATGTGTAGAAAAAAGATTCTTATTATGGTTTAACACTTTTTTTCTAATAAACACAAACTCACTTACTATGTACGCATGAGTGAACACGAGATATTTGCGGTAGTGCGCCGCGACTCGGTGGAAACATTTGTTGAAAAACTTAAGACGGTTGATCCTACAGTTACGACATCTGATGGGAGAAGCATGCTGCACGTGGCGATAGCATGCCGAAGGACCCAGCATGCGGAACGACTGATTTTGGGCGGAGCCAATGTGAGTGCCAAGGATAAGGACGGACAAACGCCTTTGCATTATGCTGCAATTCACGGGCCCCTGGAAATCGTTAGACTTCTTGTTGACCATAATGGAGATCAATCAATTTGCGACAAATATGGCAATACCCCATTATGGTATGCAACCTTTAACGCCCGGGGGCATTACGAGCTGGTGCGCCTGTGCGTGCAGGCCGGAGGGGTTGCAGATCATCAAAACAAGAGCGGCAGATCTCCCGTGGATTTCGCAAAACGGATTGGCGACATAAAACTACAGGAGGTGTTGGCGGCTAGATAGAAGAAATGGCCTCTGATATTCGGACCACTTGCTAAGTTAGCTATTTAGGTTTTTCTGGGAGAAATAGTCCAGTAATACTATGAATAAACCAAAACGGAAAAAATATGCCGGTTCCTTCAAAGCGAAGGTCGGCTTGGAATCGATCAACGGCGTCAAAACAGTGGGG
>CAIMWS010000141.1 GCA_903845125.1 uncultured Verrucomicrobiota bacterium | reverse complement strand
TCGCGCCTTGCGCCAGCCGGTCAGTAGTTGGCCGCGCCTGCTTGAAAACTCATATCAAACAGGGGCTCCCGAATATGAAATATCCCGGATTCTTTCATGATTTTCTAAACGGCATTGCCGTTAAGGGCACCCATTGGGCTGCCGGGCGCGGCCCATGGTGCGAAATCCACTTCCATTCAGGGCATCAGGTGTGCCCCATCAATCAGTCAAGAGCCGCAGGCGGTAAAACCCGGACTGCTGCAGGTGCACATGGGACGGATCGCTGAACCGCAGGCGGGTGCCATCCCCCAGGATCCGGGAGCCCACCGGTTCCCAAGCCGGAGCACCCACGCTGGCACTCCATTCCAGGAGGTAGGTGCGCTGGGCGACCGAGTCGAAGGTGATCGTGCACTGGTTATTGGCGATGGAGATGGCCAGCTGCAGCCGGCTGAGCGGGTCGCGCGGATGGGTGCCAGCCAGGTATTCCTGCCGATTGGTCAGGCCATCGTGGTCGGCATCCAGGGAGGCATCCGCCGGATCATTCGGGTTGAATCCATAAAGGCGCTCCCAGTCATCGGGCAGGCCATCCCCATCGGTGTCAACCGGGAGGGGATCGTCATCCAGGATCACCACCACGGTCTGCCCGGGAGCCAGCACGGTGGCATTTTGCGCGGCGCTGAGTTCCAGCAGCAAGGAGCGGTCTGGATTATGCCGGGTGTCGTTCAGGATCGGCACCCGCACCGTTTGGCTGACTTCCCCAGGCGCAAATTGGAGGGTGCCGGCCACCGGCAGGTAGTGCCAGGCGGGCAGGGCGGTTCCGGGCCGGGTGGAATAATCGACGGAGACCGGCAGGGCTGCGGCGTGGTTTAAAACGATCTGGACCTGAGCCTCACCGCCGTTTTCCGGAACGAGGTATTGCCCGGAGGCAAAAGCGACCACCGGCGCCGAGCTGGGCGCCTCGGCCAAATCCGGGATGCCGTTGTGGTCGTCGTCCCGCAAATCGGTCACCTCCCAGACCCACTGGGTATAATCCGGCCAGGGCGTGGGCAGATAGCCATCCGCCAGCCGCACTTCGCCCCGGAAAACATTCCCGGAACGGATGAAGGTGGCGGGCTGGATTTGGTAAACCGCCCCCACCCGGTTGGTGAGGTGGAAGGCCGCCAATTGGATCTGATTGGAGCTCACCACCGTGAAGGAGGCTTCCCCGCCGGCGAGATTGGTGAACAGGTCGCTGGCCCGCAGCAGTTGGTCCAGGTGAAGTGTATGGTTGGTGCCGTGGCGGTAGCTGGCCTGGAATTCAAAGCACGCCAGGCTATAGATGCCGTCATAGGAAACCTGGCCGGCCTCGTTTTTCAAGGTCAACGCATAGCTGCCCAGGAGGCTGCCCGCCTGGCGGCTGATGGTTCCCTGGATGGTGGAAACGGGTATGGATGGCCAGTCCGCGCTGGATTGCCCGCTCACCGCCGCCTCGCCGGACATGTCCCATTGGAACACGTCCGGAAGGGTGTTCTGGTCGGCATCGGTGGCCGGCAGGATGGTGACGATGGACCCATACTGCCAGAGGATCCCGCTGGAGTTATAGGTGAGAAAATCCGCTTCGTAAACCCCGGGTGCCCCGGCCCGGGGCCGTGATTCCTGGCTGGGCAGGAGGGCGTCCGGCGGGCCGGGCAAGCCGTCGAAGGTGGTGACATAGTTGGTGTTCCAGGCGCCCTGGATCAACCCGGCCACCGGCCACATCTGGATGGACCGGCAGGTAGCCCGCACGCGGGTGGCCACCGCCGGGGTCTCGGTCACCACCGTGGAAAAGGCCGACTCGTTGTTGTTCGGCGCGGGGTCGGGGAGGGCGGATCCCACGGTGGCGGCGCCGGCCAGCGGGCCCGCCGCCGTGGCCAGCAGCAGCAGGTTGAACTGCGCCTGCGTCTGCGGCGGCAGCCAGCCCAGGCTGCCCTGGACCACCTCGCCGGCCAGGCGCCAGCTGCCCTGGCTGAGACTGGCGGAAACGATCCGCGCGTTGCGGGGCAGGGTGACCGTGAGCGCCACCTGCGGGGCGGGGGTGGAACCCCGGTTTTCGACGGTGACCGCCACGCTGAGATAACCGCCCACCGCCAGGCTGGCGGGCGCGGCCGCCAGCTGCACCGCCAAGTCCCCGTCGGGTGTCAGCCACGGCCCCGCCCAATCGATTTGGGCCGGATAACCGGACTCGATTTTCCAGCCCCGTTCCAGCGCGGAGGATACGCCCACCAGGCCGCCCAGGCTGCCCCAATGGCCATAGCGGGCTCCCGCCTGGAGGCCGCCGCCCGCGTCGAGCGTCGCGGCCGGGCTGGCCACGCGCGGATCACCGGCCGTGGCGGCAGCCACGCCCAGGCAGCAGCCGGCCGCGGCCGCCAGCGCGTTTGAGATCAAACCCTTGAACATATCAGGATGGGGGGTGAAGCCGGGCGGCGTTTACGGCTCGATCGCGAACCAGTTGAGCTGAAACGGCTTGAATGGATAGTAATTCTTGATCCGGCCATTGGTGTTGTCCCAATAGGTTACGGAGGGATTGCCGTTGAGTTCCCCCAGCACGGCGTAGCGACCGGAATCCCCGTCCGCCTGGAGGGTCACCGGCGGGTTCCAGCTCCGGCCATCGGCATCCCGGGCGCGGATCATTTTCAAATCCCCCTGGGTCTGGTTGTAGTAAACGATGGCCGGCTTGCCATGGATGACTTTCAAAGTGATATAGAGCCCCACGTCATCCGGCTTGTCGAGGGCGGTGAAATCGCCCCAAGCGGCGCCCTCAGCATCGTTGGCCCGGATATATTTCAATTCGCTGAATTTGGCATCGTAATAGGCGATCGCCGGCCGGCCGTTGACCACCGCCAGGGAGGCGAATTTGCCCACATCCTGGCCCACATCACCGGGATCGGGGGTCACCGGAGTCCCCCAGGCGGCGCCATTGGCGTCATTGGCGCGCACATATTTCAGGTCGCCCAGGGTGACATCATAGTAGGCGATCGCCGGCCGGCCGCTGACCTCCGCCAGGGAGGCATAAGGCCCCACGTTGTTGGTGGCATCCACCACCACCGGCGCGCTCCAGGCGCTGCCCGTCGCCCCGGTGGCGCGGGTAAACTTCAGGTTTTCCTGGGTGGCGTCGTAATAGGCCACCGCCGGAGTGCCATTCACCTCGGCGAGGGAGGAATAGAGGCCCACGTCGCCCGTGTCATCCAGGGTGCGGGGTGTACCCCAGCTGGCGGCGCTGGCGCTGGCGGCCCGGTTGAATTTCAGGCTGCCATGGTCCTGGTCATAGTAGCTCACGCAGGCATAGCCGCCCAGCACCGCGGCGGACAAATACTGGCCCACCCGGGCGCCGCCATCCACGGTTTCGGTGGTCCACCCCTCCCGCGCCGCTTTGAGCGATCCATTCGAGCGATCGTAATAGGCCGCCAGCAGCTGGGCGCCGTCGTAAACCAGCGAGCCGAACTCGCCCACCGTGCCCCCTTGATCCACCACGGTCGGAGTGCCCCAGCTGGTTCCGTCGCGGTTGGCCGCCCGGACCACTTTGAATCCCGGCGTGGGCCCGGCGGCCCAATAGCTGATGGCGGGATTGGCCTCCGTCTCCACCAGGCAGGCGTAAAGGCCCACATCGCCGACGCTGTCCAGGGTCAACGGGGTGGACCAGGTGGTTCCGTCCGGGTCGGCGGCACGCACAAATTTCAAGTTGCCGTTGCTGCGGTCGTAATAGGCCATGGCGGGCCGGTTGTTGATGATTTTCAGGGATGCGAACTCGCCGACTTTGGCCGTGACATCCACCTTGACCGGCACCTGCCAGGCCGCGCCGACCGGGTCTTTGGCGCGAACATAATAAAGGCCGCTGTCGAAATAAGCGATGGCGGGCCGGCCGTTGACCTCCGCGAGCGAGGGGTAACCGGCGGGCTGGGTGCCGATGGCCACGGGAGTCTCCCAGGCGAGGCCATCCGCATCCCCGGCCCGCACATAAGACAAGCGCGCCCCGGCATAAGCGATGGCGGGTTTGCCGCTGACCACGGCCAGGGAAGGGGCGGCATTGGAGGTGACATTGGCATCCAGGACGATGAATTTCTGCCAGGCGCCCGCGTATTCAGACAAGGCCCGGGTAAATACCAGGCTGCCCCCCCGGGCCACCGCCGCCAGGCCGGGCGAGCCATCCACCTCCGCCAGGGAAGGCCAATCCAAGTTTTCCTTGGGGGCCATGGCCACGGGGTTGCTCCAGCGCCCATCCCGCAGCAAGGCCAGCTTCAAAGTCCGGTTGTATTCATCGCGATAGGCCAGGGCGATGGCCTCTTTGAGCGGAACCATGGCGGTATGGAGCCCGGCGTCGCCCCCGGAATCCACGGTTTGGGTGGTGGCGCTCCACTGCGTGCCCTGGTTGTTGGCGGCCTTGATGCTTTTCAGGTCGCCCTTGGCGGGATCGTGGAACAGCACCAAGGGGGTGCCATCGTTCAACTGCACCTGGCCCAGCAGCCCGGTGAGGTCGAGTTGCGGGAGCGGGACAATTTTACCGAGGTTGGGCCACACACTGCCATTATTGTAGGTGGCGATCTGCAGGCGCAGGCGTCCCTGGTCATAATAGCTGCACCCGGGGAAACCCATGGCAACGCTCGGGGAAAAGCAGAAATCGGTGGCGGTTCCGGCGAAAATCCGCTGGGACGAGGACCACCAATTCAGACCATAGGGGTCCAGGCTGCCGCGGCAGACCGCCAGGTCGCTGGGAGTTTGATTGCCCGAGTCGGCAAAGCCGTAATACCGGAAAGTGAGGTAGGCGTTGCCGCCGATGTCCTGGAGCCGGACATATTGCCCCATGTATTCCAGGTGCACGGTTGGGCTTTGGACCGGCCAGCCGCGCATCGCCAGCTTGGGGACCGCTGGCCAGTTGGTGCCGGAGGAGTTCAAGGCCCGCAGGTAACGGACTTCCGAGGCATTCGTGCTGTAGTTCAAGGGCACGGTTTGGTAGGCTACCGCCGGGTATCCGTCGATCATGGCCAGCGACGCGAACTTGCCCGCCTGGTGAGTTATGACGGTGCTGGCCCAGGTGCCGCGGGTCCGGTCGATCGGCTGGCCGCGATCCAGGATGGTGGCTAAGCCCCAGGCCGTGCCCAGGGTGTCGCTGGCGCGGATGAAGCGTAAAGTGTTTTCACTCCGATCCTGGTAGGCGATGGCGGGATTATTGCCCACCACGCAGAGGCTGGGGTAGCGGCAGATCCGGGTATTATCCACCACCACCGGTGTCCCCCAGGCCGAGCCGGCTGAGTTTTGGGCGCGGATCAGCTTCAGATTCCCCCCGGCCTGGGTATGGAAGGCAATCGCCGGGTTCCCGGCCACCAGCTGCAGGCTGAACACCGCCCCGATATCATTGGTGGCCAGCGTGATTGGCTGGCTCCAGCTATCTCCGCCCACATCCAGAGCCCGCACATATTTCAGCGCGGTGTTGCCGTTGTCATCGGCCGTCCAGTAGGCCATGACCGGCTGGTTATTGATGATCGCCAGCGCGGGCACCATGTCGGCGGCGGGCCCGGCGTCCAACAACACGGGGCTTTCCCAGCGCCCATCCGCCTCATCGATGGCCTGGATAAAAAACAGGGCTTTTTTCTTGCGGTCAAAAAAACCGATGGCCGCGCGACCATTGGCCAGGGAGCTGTGCAGCCCATAATCGCTGCCGGTATCCAGGGTGATTGTGGAGGCGCGATCATACACGGTGGAATGGGTGGGCTGCACCTGGCTGAGGTGCAGGCTGAAGTTGGTTTGCGTCTTGGCCGCCAGGGCGATCTGCGGGATGGCTTCGCCCGCCGTGGCTTCCACGCCATAGGTCAAAATGGGGGCGGCGGCGAAAAACGTGTGAAAGGCGATATTGATATCGCAGGTGCCGTCGTCAGCCAGGTACAGGCCGAGGCTGCCGGCATCCACCCGCCCGGCATCGTACCGCCGCGCCAGTTGGGCGGGGCCCACCGCCCCGGGCGCCAGGTTCTGGGCGGCCACGGCCCCACTGGCGAGCTTGGCCCCGGTCACCGCGTTCTCGGCGAGTTGCGCGGTTCCCACCGCGCCGGCAGCCAGTTGCGGTGCCCCCACGGCCCCGGCGGCCAGCTGGCTGGCGCCCACCGCGCCGGCAGCCAGTTTTGCGGAGGTGATGGCGCCATCGGGTACGGAAGCGGCCAGGCCGGCGATCATGGCATAGCCCACTGCCGCGACGCGCTGGTCCGGAACCAGCAGGTTGAAGCCCAGCGTGCCGTCGTTGAACCAGATCCGCAGCCAGACGGCGGGGTTGGTGAAAGCCACGGCCGGGATCGGTTGCATGTTGGCCAGTGTGGCATCCCCGAGCAGCACCGAATAGAGGCCCCGATCCACTTTCAAGGCCACGGCGGCCGCCGGGGGATTCCCTTCCCGGCTGGTGCCGTCATTGCTCCAGTAAGTGGCCGGTGCCGCCCCATTGGTACCCACCAGCGCGAATTTGAACAGCCCGGAACCGTGGAAATTGGTGCCGTCCACCGTGATGCGCCCCTGGTAGCTGATCAGCTGGGGCACCTGCGCCGGCGCAGTCTCCAGGCTCGCCACGGCCATCCCCAGCGCCAAAACCAGCCTCCCCCAAGCCGGCCGCCGGGGATGGCTGGGCCGGCCAGAGTGGCTGGATTGGCAAAAAGGTTGAGGCCGGCGACACGGTTGCGAAGCTTTATTCCATGGCATCATACTGATCCAGCACGTTGCGCGCTATTCCCCTGGCGGGGAGAGCCGCTCCCGGACGCCAGGCGCCAGCGCATGATTATTCCGTCAATCCCATGAGCTTAGGTCATGCTATGCATCAGGACAATCCCGGATTTTACGTCCGGCACCGATGGTTCCCGGTCTTCCATGGGTACGTAAAAACGGCCGGGAAGTGGTCCTTCCCGGCCGTGAATTGAAGGGCGGCTCCCGTTCAAGGGCCGCCGCCCAGGTCAGCCCGCAGGTTACTTGACGCTGCGGAAGAACATCGCTCCTGCGGCGTTGGGAACCGCGTAGGGGCTGGTTGCCCCCTGCACGTTCTGGTAAGTCCCGTTCACGGTGGCCGAGGACTGCAGGGTTCCAGTGAACGTGATGGTGACTTTGCCAGCCGCGGCCTGGATGGCCAATTCCGGAGGCGTAACCACCACTCCCTGGGTCAGTTTCACGACGTCGCTGTTCAACGACTTGCCGATGACGCTCACGACCACGCGGAATTGCGCGTTGAAATCCGCGGCGGTGGGATAGAGGGTGTAGGCTGCCCCGGTGGCGTTGGGGATGTTCACGAAACCCGTGCCGTCATTCCGCTGCCACTGATAGGCGAAGGAGACCGGCTCGCCGCGCAGGGCGGCGGCGGCCTCAGCCGTGAAGGTGGAGGACTTGGCGGCGTTGCCGAAGGCCAGCTGCACCTGCTGGATCACCCAGCCCGGGCGCGCCTGGACTGAACATTCATCCCAGGCGGCCAGGAACTGCACGACGATCGTATCGTTCTTGTTGAACTTCCCGAGCACGGCCGAACTGGTGATGAACGCGCCCGTGCTGTAGCCAGCGGAAGTGCCATTAAAGGCCCTTTCCCCCTTCAGAATACCATTCCCGACGATCACGCTGGGCTGGTAGCCATTGGCGGTGAAGTTCTCGGCCGGGATGGCGGTGAAGGGCCCACCATTGACACTGATGCGGATCTGGCCCCCGTCATAATAATCGGCCTCGAACGCATAGCGGTGGGTGAAGCTGAGGGTGACTTCGTATGCCTGCGGAACCGTGTAGGCCTGGCTGTTCAGCTTGCTGTTGAAGGGGCCGCCGCAGCCATCCGCGCCGCCGTCCGCCACCCACAAGCCGTTGGTGGAGTTGTAAGCCCAGGGGCCGGGAGGCGCTGGGGTGGTGTTTTCCACGGTGAATCCGCCATTATTTTTCACGAAATCCTGGATGATCATGGGCAGGATCAGCAGTTTCATGCTGTCGATGATCCAGTTCGGGTGCGAGCCGGAGCTGCATTCGTCCCAGGCTCCCACAAACTGGACCTGGATAACGTCGTCCTTCTTGAATGTCCCCAAGGTCGCCTTGCTGGTGATGAACTGGCCGGACGAGTAGCCCGGGGAATCCGCGTTGAATCCGCGCTGGCCGCTCGCGATGCCGTTGCCGACGATGGGCTTGGCCGCATAGCCGTTGGCGGTGAAGTTTTCCGCGGGCACCAGGGTGAAGGCGCCGCCGTTGACGCTGACCCGGACCAAGCCGGCATCGTAGAGATCGCCTTCAAATGAATAACGGTGGCTGAACTCCAGGGAAACGACCCCATCCTGGGTGAGTTTGTAGGCCGGGCTGGTCAGCCGGCTGTTGTAAGGGCCGCCGCAGCCATCCACGCTGCCCTCCGCTGCCCAGTTGCCCTCGGTGTTGTTGTAGATCCAGGGGCCGGGAGGCGCCGGGTCGGTGTCTTCGACGGTGAAACCGCCATCGTCCGCGTTGAAATCTTTCGCGAGGATTTCGATGCCAGCGGAAGGCAGGCTGCCGGGTTGGTTGGTCGGTTGTTTCACGAACCGCACATCAGTGTTCGGGTCGACATAGGTGGAAAGGACGTCGCCGGGCAAATACGGCAGGCTGGCCGCGGCCGTCGTGTCATCGGATTTCCGCCAGGCGACCATCATCCAATCGCCGCCGCCCGCTTCCTTGAGCAGCGCGAGCACGGCGTAGCGTTTGCCCGCGATCAAGTGGATCGGTTCCGCCGTGGTGGCGGCATCGCCAGGTTCCTGAAAGGCCCGGCAGCAGGCCCCCTCTTTGGCGATGGGGGTGTCGGTGGCGGGATTCGGCGGCGTTTCATTGGAGCTCAGATAGAGGCGGGAGGCGTCGTCCGAGCGCACGAAGATGTAGTAGTCGGCCGTCTCCTTGGGCGTGATGAAACCGCTGATCCGCGCCAGGTAATTTTCATGGCTGTCATCCGGGAACGCGCTGCGCGTATTGAAGCTGCCGGTGACGAGCGCCACGGTGGTGGCGTTGCCGGAGATCACACGGGAATTGGCCAGGGCAGCGGTGATGTCCGCGTCCGCGGCACCTCCCAGGTTGTCGAAATGCTCAAAAAGCAGCGCGCCTTGGAGCAGGGTCCAGGCGGTGAACTGCACGGTGCTGCCGGCGGCCACCAAGTTGCCCGCCGAACTCTGGTCTTTCACCCCGGTCACCGTGAGGGTGTAAGTCTGTCCCGGCGTCTGCGCGGAGGTCACCAGGTCCACAATGTTGTCCCCGGCGCTGCCGGCGGGGGCGAGGAGCTTGGCGGAGGTGACGGTCACTCCACCGGACAGTTGGTAATTGGCGGCGGTTTGGGCGGAGGCGGTATCCAGCGACTCGGAAAACCACACGCGGACCTTGGTGAAGGTGGCGTCGCCATCGGCGGACTTGAGCACGGGCGCCACGGTGTCGGCCGTAACCGTCAGGGTGGCTTCGGTAGAGAAGGCGCTGAAACCTGAAACGGAGGCCTCCACCTTGTATTTATCTCCGTTGTTGGCCGGGGTGACCCGGTTCGGGAGCGTATAGGATTTGATCCAATTGCCGGACATGCCGGGGATTTCGACGCCGTTGCGGTACCAGCGGTAGCTGATGTCCTGCGGGCGGATGCCGCCGTCAACGGTCGCCAACACCGGTCCGATCGTCGCCACCAGGTTCTCGGCGACGGTGACCGATTGCGGGTTCGTGGTGAAGGTGATGGCCGGGGCAGCCGCCAGCGGCGCGAACACTTCCACTTCCGGCAGGTTCAGGAACTTGTCGGGCGTGGCGTCCGTGGTTTCGATCTTCACGACCTTGGCATTCACCAGCGCCGGGACAAAATTCAGGACGAACTTTTCGCCGCTCGGCATATTGGGGAACAGAACTTGTTCATAAAGCTTGGAGTTGTTCGCGTCGGTGACCGTCAGGCGGATATTCTGGAGCCGGGCATAGGTGCGGTCATGGCGCCCCCAGATGACAATGCTGCCCACGGTTTTAGCGGCTGGCAAATCGAGCTGCCACCAGGGCAGGGGATCCACGCCGGCGGTGTTATCCGGGGCGGAGTAGGCGTAGGCATAACCAGCCACCGAGGTCCACCCGTGGTGGTTGCCGTCAATGGCCTGCTGCGGGCCATACCAGGTGCAATCGCTCACATAGCAGGAGCTCGAGGTGGCGGTGCCTTGGAGCGCATAATTGGTGGTGGGGGTCAAGGGCTGGTTGAAGACTTCCATTTCCGTGATGGAAATGAAGTTTTGCCCGGTGCCCGCTTGATCGGGCAAATGCTCGACATAAACCACCCGCCCGTTGATCGCCGGTTTCACATCGTAACCAATGTCGCGGAATACGGAGCCATTCATCTCCACATTGTTGGTCTCCCACAGCACCTTCCGGGTCACGGTGTTCGTGGAGTCGAAAATCACGATACGCAGGTTGTCGTTGCGGACGAAGCAGCAGTCCTCGCGGAACCAGAGATGCAGATGGCCGATCGGTTTGGTCTCCTGCAAATCGACCTGCCACCAGGGATTGCTGGTGGCGTTGTTCTCGCTGTCGGCGGTGTGCGAGGTCGTGGCATCGCTCCATCCGCCCAGGGTGTTGCCGTCGATGGCCCGGCTGGCTTCGCCTTGCGTGTTATACGTGGTTGATTCGGTCGCGATGCCGGCGCGCGCCCAATTGGTGAGCGTGGCCGCCTTCGCGGACATGGCGGAGAGGCACAAAAGTGCCGCCAAGCCTGCCATGAATGTGAGGTTTTTCATCAGTTTGGCCTTTCTTGTTGTTTCTTCCTGGGATTCCAGGATTGGTAGGTTTCGGTTCTCCAGCAGCAAAATAGCCACGGAGGCCCTATCCGGAGCCGTAACCCCATCGAATAAAGCATCCCAAAACAATTTACCGCTGTAAGCATCCTCGTTTAGTCTTAGCGGTTACCGGTGCCAAGGCAACCAGAAAAAACGGCCGAAATGCTCATTCACCCTTTGTGCCTTGGAGAAAACCAGGCGACGGGGGCCGGGCGGCGGTGGAAAGCCCGGTGCCATCAGAGCGTTGCCGTCCCTTATTCAGCCGGCGCGAGCAACCGGCTCGCCAGCGCGGGGGGACCTTGTTACAGTGCGGCCATGAAGTCGCGAAAAGTGACACCGCGGACACGCGCCACCGGCGCCCCGGAGCCGGGGCCGGTTTCCGGGACGCGCGCGCGGTGGTTTCGGCTGGGGGCAGTGGTGTTGCCGCTGATCTTGCTCGCCCTTGCGGAAATCGGCCTGCGTCTCGGCGGCTACGGCTATTCGGCCGGTTTTTTGCTGGAAAGCGGGCCACGTGGCCAGGGGGTGCTGATGGAAAATGCACGCTTTGGCTATCGTTTCTTCCCGCCCCACCTGGCGCGAACGCCCCAGCCGCTCCGCCTGGCGGCACGGAAACCGCCGCAGACCTGCCGGATTTTTGTGTTTGGCGAATCGGCCGCCATGGGTGACCCCAACCCGGATTTTGGCCCGGCCCGCCTGCTGCAGGTGCTGCTGGAGGACCAGCATCCCGGCGTGGCGTTCGAAGTGGTCAATGCCGCCATGACCGCGATCAACTCGCACGCCGTGCGGGAGATTGCCCGCAGCTGCGCTTTGCGCCAGGGGGATGTATGGGTCGTTTATATGGGCAACAACGAGGTGATTGGCCCGTTTGGTGCGGGAACGATTTTCGGCGCCGCGGTTCCCCCCCTCGCGTTCATCCGGCTCAAACTGGCGCTGGGGCAGACGAGAATCGGCCAGTGGATGGAAGCGTTGAGCCGGGGGATCTCCGGCGGGCGCCCGCTGCCCCGCGCCTGGGGCGGGCTGAAGATGTTCCTCGAGCATCAGCTGCGCGCCGACGATCCGCGGCTGGCGCGGGTCCGGGAACACTATCGGCAAAACCTCACCGAGATCGCCGGCCTGGGCCGTGCGGCGGGAGCCCGGGTGGTGGTCTGCACGGTCGCCAGCAATCTCAAGGATTGCGCGCCATTCGGCTCCCAACACCGCCCCGGCCTGGCTCCCGTGCAGCTCCAGGAATGGGAGGGGGTTTACCAGCGGGGCGTAGCCCAGGAAACGGCGGGCCGGCTGGCCGATGCCCTCGCGCTTTACCGGCAGGCAGCGGAGATCGACGCCTCGTTCGCCGCCCTGCAATACCGCCTGGGCCGGTGCCTGCTGGCGCTGGGTGAAGGCGCCGCCGCGCGGCAGGCCTTCACCCGGGCGCGGGATGAGGACACCCTGCGTTTCCGCTCCGACACGCCGAACAACGAAATCGTCCGGGCCGTGGCCGGTAACCACGGGGCCGGGGGTGTGGTCCTGGTGGATGCCGAAGCGGAATTGGCCCGGCAAAGCCCGGACGGCATTCCGGGCCTGAACTTCTTTTGGGAACACGTGCACTTCAACTTCGCCGGCACCCATGCATTGGCGGAGGCCATCGCGCGGCAGGTCGCGGAGCTGCTGCCGGCCGCCGTCCAGCAGGCCCGGGTCCGGCATCCCTGGCTTTCCGCGGAAGCCTGCGCCCGGCGGCTCTCCTACTCACGGTGGAACGACCACCAGATCCTCTCCGAGATCCACCGCCGCCACCAGACGGAGCCTTGCACCCTGCAGTTGGACCATGCGGAGCGCGACCAATGGTGGCGGCGGAAATTGGCGGAGCAACAGCCGGCCCTCCAGGAAACGGCGCTGCGCCAGGCGATTGCCGGGGTTCGGGAAGCGGTGCGCGCCCGCCCGGACGATTGGGTCTTGCTCAAAAACCTGGGCCAGCATCTGGAGGCGGCCGGCGAACGCGCCGCCGCCCTCGAGGCGTGGCAACAGGTGGCCCGGCTCATGCCACAGTATGGCAACGCCTGGTACCATTTGGGCAACCTGCTCGACTGGGATGGCCGGAGCGCCGAAGCCCAGGCGCATTTCGAAAAGGCCCTCGCCCTCAGCCCTTTCATGGCCGAGGCCATGAATGGCCTCGGCCTGGCCCTGGCGGGCCAGGGCCGGCTCGCGCCAGCCTTTCAGCAATATGCCCGTGCCATCGCGGTGAATCCGGAGTCCGTCCATGCCTATATCAATTGGGGCCGGGGCCTGGCGGGCCAGCAGAAGTTCCCGGAAGCCCTGGAAAAATATCAACTCGCGCTCCAAGTCAGCCCCACCAACGCCACGGCCCACCACAACTGCGGCTTGGCCTTGGCGGCCATGGGGCGGGGTGCGGAAGCCATCCGGCATTATGCGCAGGCGGTGGAAGCCCGGCCGGATTTCCTGGCGGCGCGCCTGAACCTGGGCCGGGAGTTGATCCGCCAGGGCCAGGCCGAACAAGCCATCCCCCAGCTCGAGGCCGTGGTCCAACTCCGCCCAAACCAGGCCGAAGCCCATTTGGAGCTGGGGCGCGTGCACGAAAAACTCCAACACCGCGCCGAAGCCCGCGAGCAATTCCAGCAGGCGCTGCGGCTGGCTCCGTCCAACGTGGCCGCCCAGGCGGCGCTGGCCCGGCTAAAAGGCTTGGATCCAGGGGATTAGCGGAGCAAGGGGTGGATGGAGTGAATGGTTCGGCCAGTAAAAAGCGGCTGGCAAAGGCTTTCCGGCCGCTCGGGCTCGCGGCACTGGCACGGCAGATCGTTCATCCACTCCCGCGAAACGGAGCACGATGGTTGTTTCAGCCGGTAGCAGTTGCAGCGGCTGGCCGGCCGGGCCGCGGCCAGGGGAGCCGCTTTTTGCAGCAGCGCGCCAACGCGGCGGGGGCACAGATTATCTTTGGCCAGCCGGGGAGGGCGGTTTATCATCGCCGGACATGAAACGGAAGAAATTGCCCATTGCGCTGACGGTGGCGGGCTCGGATAGCGGCGGCGGAGCCGGCCTCCAGGCGGATCTGAAGACTTTCGCCGCCCTGGGGGTCCACGGGGCCACCGCCATCACCTGCCTCACCGCCCAAAACCCGGCGGGGGTTGCCGGCATCCAGGCCGCCACCACCGATATGGTGCGCCGGCAGCTGGCGGCGGTGTTTGAGGAGCTGCCGCCCGCCGCCGTGAAGACCGGGATGCTTTATTCCCGGGAAATCATCCGGGAGGTGGCCCGGTTTTTTGGCGGCCGGCGGGAGTCGCCCCTGGTGGTGGATCCGGTGATGGTGGCCACCAGCGGTGCGCGCCTCCTCGAGCCCGCCGCGGAGGCGGCGCTTCGGGAGGAATTGCTGCCCATCGCCTGGCTGGCGACGCCCAACCTGGCGGAGGCGGAAGTCCTGCTTGGCCATCCCATCACCACGGTGGAGGAGCTGCGGGCGGCGGCGCGGGAATTCCACGGGCGTTACGGCTGCGGGGCGCTGGTCAAAGGCGGGCACCTGCGCGACACGCCGCAGGCGGTGGATTTCTACTATGACGGGAAGGTGGAGCTGATGCTGCAGGCGCCCTTCATCCGGGGGGTGGCCACCCACGGGACGGGCTGCACCTACTCGGCGGCGATTGCGGCCTATTTGGCGCTGGGCCGGGCGCTGCCGCAGGCGGTGGAAAAGGCCAAGCATTACATATCCCAAGCCATCAGCCAAAGTGTGGGCGTGGCGGCCCACACCGCCCTGAACCACTTTTGGAAGAAATAACGCTCCGGGGCGCCAAAGCCGGTTGAATTCCGCCGCCGCTATGCTATACGCAAGGGCGTGCAACCGGAAGCGCCCAGTTTGGTTTTGTTGATACCGGCTTACAATGAGCAATCCCGCATTGAGCCGGTGCTGATTGCTTATGCCCGGCATTTCCGGAGCCATTACCGGGGCAAATTCCGCATCGTGGTGGTGCTGAACGGCTGCACGGACAACACCCTGGGCGTGGTGCGGAGCGCCCAGGCCGGCCATCCGGAGATTGAATACCTGGAGTTCAAAGGCCGGATCGGCAAAGGGGGGGCGCTGATCGAAGGCCTGAAGCTGGCGCCCACCACCGACCTGATCGGCTATGTGGATGCCGATGGCGCGACGGCCCCGGAAGCGTTCCTGGAGTTGGTGGCGCTGACGAGCCAGGCGGATTGCGTGATTGGCTCGCGCTGGCTGCCGGGGTCCATCCTGCACCAGGCGCAGACCACCCGCCGGCAGTTTGCCAGCCGGGTGTTCCACACCATTGTGCAGCTTTGCTTCTGGATGAACATCCGCGACACCCAGTGCGGGGCCAAAGTGATGCGGCGCGCGGCGGTGGAAAAAGTGCATTCCCACCTCACCATCGCCGACATGGCCTTCGACATCAACCTCCTGTATGTGCTTCGGCGGGAGGGGTTTTCGATCCTTGAGGCGCCCACGGAGTGGACGGACAAGATCGGCTCCAAGGTGGCGCTGGGCAAAACCTCCCTGACCATGCTGCTCTCGGTGATCCGGCTGCGGCTGGTGTATTCGCCATTTTACCGGTGGCTGCGGCCGCTGCGGCCGCTGGAAACGTGGCTTTACACCAAGCTGAGCGCGCCGCTGCCGCTGGCGCCCCAGGAGGAGGGCAAACCACGGTCAGCCAGGTAAAGACCGAAACCAGGTCTCGGCAAGTTTGGGGGCGCTGATCCCTGCGCCTTTACCGAACCGGGCGCCGCCAAGATTGAGCGAACTGGCGGCGAATTCTGGCGCGTGGTGGTCTGGAAGGCGTTTGCTGTTACTTGGCGGCCACGGGCTGGCCCCGGTTTTGGACGGCGGCCACCAACTCCCGGGCGGTGCGCTCGACACCGAAACGCTCCAGCACATTCCGGCGGCCGGTTTCCCCCATGGCCCGCAGGCGGTCCGGGTTCAAAAGCAGCAATTCCAGGGCGTCGGCCAGGGAGTTGGGATTGCCCGGCTCGCAGACCACCCCGCCGCCCGTGGCGAACACCAATTCCGGGAAGGCGGCGTGCCGCGGCAGCACGACCGGCACGCCGGAGGCGAGCGCTTCGATGACATAAAGACCGAAGGCCTCCTGGCAGATGGCTGGCACCGAGAACAGGGTCAGGGAGCGGTAAAAGTCCAACTTGGCCTCCCGGTTCAGGTTGGGGGCCAGGCGCACATCGGCCCAGGCGCCGTTGCGTTTCAGCCGGCTTTCCAGCCGGTCCACAAACGGCTGGTCGGTGGGTCCCAGGCTGCCGCCAATCCGCAGTTGCAGGCCCGGGAAGCGGTTGCGGTGGCGCATGATCAGGTAGGCTTCCACCAGCAGGTCCAGGCCTTTTTCCGGGCACATCCGGGCAAAAAAACCGATGGCCAGCTGGGCGGGTGGCTGGGTGGCGGGCGCATAGCCGGCCAGCTCGAGGCCATTGTAAACCACCTTGATTTTTTCATCCGGCAGGCGCAGCCGCCGCCGCATGAAGCCGGCGTAAAATTCGGTGGGGGAGATGAACAGGTCGACATCCTGCGCCCGCTCGCGCAGCAGGTCCCACGCCTGCACCCGGAAATCCGTGGGCATCGAATCCACGAAGCCATCCTCCCCCTGCAAGGAGCAGATGACGGGCCGGTTCAGGGCGGCCTTGAGCCGGCGGGCCATGCCGATCAACAGCGCGTTGGACAGGGAGATGAAATCCGGCGGCGGCTGGGTTTTGAGGAAGGCGATCAATTCCTCCAGCTCCCGGGCCTGCAGCCCCTCCTCGCCCCGGAGCATGGACAAAGCCAGCTCGCCGGTATCCTCCGGCCGGGTTTTGGCGGCCGCTTTGCCAACGCGCCGGAGCAGGGGCCGGGAGGCGAGCAGGCGGTTCAGCCACCGGGGTATCCGGCTGAACCAGGGGAAACGCTGCTCCAGGTAAACGTTGATGCCGCTGAAGAACACGGGCGTCTGGCCGCTCTGGTCGGCATCATCCAGCTTCAAGGGCAGGTAAAGCGGCACCATGAGCACCTGGTGCCCCTGCCGCCGCCAGGCTTTGACGAGGGCGTTGTCGCGGAAGCAGCCGCCGCAATACATGCCGCCGGCGCCGGGCGTCAACTGCACAATATTCAAGCCTTGGGGCAAACCAGGATCGGCCATGCGGTTCCCCATCATGGTTTGCCGGCGAAGGCGTAAACCTGGCCATCCTCCGAACCGAGGATGACCCAACCCCCGGCCACCGCAGGCGAGCCGGTGACCGGCTGGCCGATCTCATAGCTCCACTGCTCCTTGCCATCGGCCAGGCCCAGCACATAAAGGCGGCCGTCATCGGACCCCACCACCACCTGGGAACCGCTGATGACCGGGGAGCTGTCCACTTTGCCCCGGGTGGCGAACACCCACAATTTCTGGCCGGTGTCACGGCGCACGCAGTGCACGCGCTTGTCCCGCCCGCCGAACACCACCCGGTCATCCCCCACGGCCGGCGAGGAGAAATACGGGAACTCGCGGTCCTTGTATTTCCAGAGGATTTTGCCCGCTTTCAGATCCACGCAGAGGAACTCGTTATCGTAGTGGCCGAAATAGGCCCGGCCGTCCACCACCGCGGCGGACCCGGCGATGTAGGCGCCGGCTTCCACGGCCTTCACCTCTTTGCCATCCGCCAGCGAAATAACGTGCAGAATCGCATCGCAGCCACCGAAGGCGGTCCATCCGCCGGACACGGCGGGAGCGCCATTGATATAATTACCGCTTTCGTAAAGCCACACCCGCTGGCCCGTGGCGGCGGCCACGCAATGCAGCTTGAAATCATAACTGCCCGCCAGGATCCAGGTGGCGTCACCGGCGGGGGACTTCACCCAGTTGGGCGCGCCCAGGATGCGGTCTTCCGTCTGGTATTTCCACACGAGCTTTCCGGTGGCGGCCTCCACGCAGTAGAGCCAGGCATCGCTGGATCCCACGTAAACGCGGCCCTCCAGCACCAAGGGGGAGGATTCAATGGAACCTTCCGTTTTGAAGTGCCAATTCGTGCTGCCGCGGGCCAGGTCCAAGGCATACAACAGGCCGTCGTCGGAGCCGATGAACACGCGGCCGTTGGCGATCGCGGGGGAGGATTTGACCGGGCCGCCGGTTTTGCAGGTCCAGCGCAAGGTCAGGCTGGCGGGCAGGCGATCGCGGCTCACTCCGCGCAAGCCAGGCTCCCCCCGGTACATCGGCCAAACGGCCGGGCTGGCGTCCGCGGCACTGGCGGGCCGGAAACCGGCCAGCACCAGACCGGTGGCCAGGATGCTCCAAACCATCAATCGGTTGTATAAATCCATAATCATCAACGGCTTGCCTGCGGCACTGGGCGGCCGTAGCCGGGGATCGGCTCCAGGGCGGGGCCCCCGTTGGCCGATCCCAGCGCTACTATGCGGCATGGCCGACACTTCCGCAATCCCCCATTGGACCGCCGTCAGCGGCATTTTATTCTAACCGAACCCGCAGCAGCCAGGAGGTCGCCCGGCATGCCGGGCGCCAGCCTTGCCCGGCCAACCCCTGGCCAACCCCGGCCAGCGGGCGCGTGATTTTAACTTTTCGGCGTGGATTTTACCTGGCAGTTGCTATGGTAAATGCCACGCGATGAAACTCACCAGACGCCAGATGCTCACTCGGACCGCCGGAGCGATTGCCCTGTGGCAGGCCCCGGTATGTTTAAATTTTGGCCTTGGGGCCGCCGAAAAGGCCGCCGCCGGCTTGAAACTGCCCCTGCCGGCGGAGGATCTGGCATTCCTGCGGGATCTGACGCGGGATGTCGTCCAAGCGGCCCGCATCAAACCGGGTGAGAAACGGGGCGGCTCGCCGGCTAATTCCACCGGGTGCACGCTCATCATGCCGGGCGGCAATTACCCATCCTATTGGATCCGGGATTTTGCCATGGCGCTGGATTCGGGATTCATCACCGAAGCGGAAATGTGGGACCACCTGAAACTGGCGGCCCAGGCCCAGAACGGCGCTGAACCGCGCCGGCTGAAAAACGGCCTCCTGGTTCCCCCATACGCCATTCCGGACCACATTAATTTCGACGGCGGGGCGGTCTTTTACCCGGGCACTTATTCCTCCGGGGAGGACCAGGGCAATGGGGCCTTCGGCTTCCTGCCACCGGTGGATGACCACTACGAATTCATCCACATCGCCCACCGGCTTTGGCGGCGCACCGGCCAGGCCGGTTTCCTGCGGGAGTCCATCCAGGGGCTTTCCATCCTGGAGCGCTTGCGCAACGCTTTTGCCGCGCCCGCCAGCGACCCGGCCACCGGTCTGACCACCACCAGCGACGCCCGGCGCGCGGTGGGCTTCGGCTTCTGCGACGCCATTTATTTCACCGGTTCCCTGCTGTTTCCCTCGCTGCTCCGCCACCGGGCGGCCGGCCAGCTGGCGGATTTGTGCCGGGCGGCCGGCCAGCCCGGCGAGGCGGGCCAATTCACGGGCCTCCGCCAAACCATCGCCACCCACCTGGCGCCGGTGTTCGGGGATGTGCCGCGCCTGGGCGGGTGGCTCATGGCCGCCACCCAAGTGGGCCGCCAGGCCGACGTTTGGGGCACCTTATACGCCTTGCACCTGGGGGTGCTGCCCGGGGCCGAGGCCAGCCGGGCCCGGCAGACGGTGGCCAAAGCCTTCCAGGCGGGGACGATCACGCTCGAAGCGGCGGTGCGCCATGTCCCCAGGGATTTGGACGCCTCGCCCACCACCGCCTGGGAACGGGCCATGTGCCCCCATGATACCTACCAGAATGGGGCCTACTGGCATACCCCCACCGGGTGGCTGCTGGAGGCCCTGGCCCAGGTGGACACCGCGCTGGCCCGGCGGCTGTTCGACGAATACATCCGCCACCTGAAAAACGGCGATTTCCGCCAAGGCGGGGACCACCATGCCCCCTGGGAATGTTTCGGCGCCCAGGGCCGGGCGGCTCAAAACGCCATCTACATGACCTCCGTGGCGCTCCCCTGGTCCGTGATCGCCGGAGGCGCCCAGGGCTGAAACGTTCCCGGCCAGTCAAGGTTTCCGCAGCCGGAAAAAGCGGCGGTCATCCAGGGGCACGGTGACGGCTTGGTTGGTGCCGGAGTCGATGGCGGGGTTCCACGGAGCGGGCCGCCAGGCGGGCAGGAACAGGTTGGTCTGGTATTCCAGCTGCCAGCCGGCGGCGCTGGCGGGCCAGGATACTACGGCGCTGGCGCCGGCCCGGCGGATCTGCAGCCTGGGCAGCCCACTGGACACCTGGATGAAGCCCGCCCTGGTTTGGGAAAAGACCTGCCCGTTGGTGGTGGTCAAAGATAAGCTGACCTCGTAGCCGCCCGGCATGGTGTAGGTTTTGGCCGGCTCCGGCTCGGTGCTGGTGGTGCCATCCCCAAAGCTCCACCGGAATTGCCCGGGCCAGATTGGGGAGGCCCCAGGACCCGGATTGCCTGGCTGGTTCGTCACGGAACTGCCCGCCAGCGGTTGGGGCTGGCTGGCGGCCAGCTGGTTGCGGATCCGGATTTCGCCCGTTTGGCCATCGATCTCGCAGACGTCCCAGAAATCGCCGGTGCCCTGGCGGGGCGCGGTGACGGTGTGGACCAGCCCGGTTTGGCTGTAGATTTGCACCACCGCCAGCGAATCGGCCAGCGCCCCGGTATCCCCCTGCTCATCCTTGAAGTTATGCACAAAATACCGGTACCAACCCGGCAGCAGCCGGTGGATGGAAATGGTTTCCGGGCCGAAGCCGTGCGTTTGGTCCACATCCAGCTGGGCGAAAAGCGGGCCGTTGGTGTCCCCCCGGAATCCGTCGGCGTAATAAATCTGGCGGGCCTGGCCGCCCACCGGCGGGGTCCATAAATGCGCATCCAGGTCCTGCGGATTGCGTCCCCAGTTCAATACCAGCCGCAGGCCCTGGAGCACCGGAGCCATCGAAAAATTCCATTCCTTCGGGCTTCCGGGCTGGAGCGTCAGCGGGGCATAGGAGTAGGCCGCGTAGCCCTCCAGGGCTGCCCGCAGGACAAACGTCTCCCCGGTGGATAAATTCCGGAAATGCACCGTCAAAGGCGCCGGGCCGGCCCGGACATCCGCGTCGAAATCGGCCTGGAGCACGGCCGGGGGTAAATTGGAAAAAAGATAGGTGCCATCGGCCTGCGTCCGCTGGCGCACCCCGCCCACCTCCAGTTGGACTTCCGCGAGCGGCCGGCCATCCAGGGCACCGGTCACCCGGCCGAACAAAACCATGGGCTCCACTTTCACCACCACCAGCGTGGCGGAATCGCTGCGGAGCTGCCCAACCCAATTGGTGATGAAGACCGAGTAGAGGCCGGCATCGGCGGGCTGCGCCGCGGGGATCGTGAGGCTGGAATTCGTCTGGCCGGGAAGGTCCGCGCCATCCTTGCGCCATTGGTAGCCCAAGGGTGTGGCGCCCTGGACGAGCACGGCGAACCGGGCCGGGTTGCCATTGGTTACGGTGAGGCTTTTCAACGGCTGCTCAATAATAAACGGCGGCTCGGCCACCGTGACCGTGGCGAGGGTGCTGGGCAGCGCCACCCGGCGGTCACTCACCACCGCCTGGTAGATGCCGGATTGGTCGGTTTGCGCGTTTTTCAGGCTCAGCAGGTTCGTCGTGGCGCCCGGGATTTCGATCCCGTTTCTCAGCCATTTGAACTGCAAGGGGCCATCGGCCGTGGTGGCTTCCACCCGCAAGGCCAAATTCGCGCCCACCGCCACCACCTGGCTTTGAGGCTGCAGGGTGATCACCAGGCTGGGCAAAACGGGCCGGACGACGACCAGGAAGTTTTGCCAATGGCGCAGGGGGGGATTGCCGTTGTCAGTGACCTCGACGGAAACCAGGTTCGTGCGCAGGCCCGATCCCGCCCCGGGCGTCCAGGTCAAGCTGCCGGTGGTGGGGTCGAGCCGCATGCCCTCGGGGCCGGCGAGCAGGGTGAAAGTGAGTATGTTGGTGGGCCAGTCGCCGTCGCTGGCCTGGAGGGTCAGTTGCCACGGGGTGAGCTCATCGATGGTTTGCGTGGGCGGAACCGTGAGCACCGGAGGGCGGTTGGTTTCCTGGACAAAAAGGGTGAATGCTTTGCGGTCGTAGAGGGGTGGATCCCCATCATCGCTGACTTCGACGATAACCACGTATGTGGTGGGACCCTGGTTTTCCGATGGGGTCCAATTCAACTCCCCGGTGGTTGGATTCAAGGTCATGCCCTCCGGGCCGTTGAGCAGGCTGAAGGTCAGTTTGTTGGCCGGCAGATCATCATCGCGCGCCTCGAGTTGCACGTGCCAAGGCTGGAGTTCCACGATGCTCTCGCTGGCTGGCGGCAGTAATTGTGGGGAGCGGTTGGTTTCCTTGACCACCACCAGGAAACTTTTCAGATCTTTGTGCGCAGGTGAGCCATGGTCATCCACCTGGACCACCACCAGGTTTGTGGTGGGACCCTGGTTTTCCGATGGGGTCCACGCCAGATCACCGGTGGTGTCACCCAGGGTCATCCCCACCGGCCCCGCAACCAGGGTGAAAGTGAGTTTGTTGGTGGGCCAGTCGCCGTCGCTGGCCTGCAAGGTCAATCGCCACGGGGTGAGCTCATCGATGGTTTGCGTGGGCGGAACCGTGAGCACCGGAGGGCGGTTGGTTTCCTGGACGAAAAGGGTGAATGCTTTGCGGTCGTAGAGGGGTGGATCCCCATCATCGCTGACTTCGACGATAACCACGTTCGTGGTGGGACCCTGGTTTTCCAATGGGGTCCAACTCAACTCACCGGTGGTTGGATTCAAGGTCATGCCCTCCGGGCCGTTGAGCAGGCTGAAG
>CAIMWS010000140.1 GCA_903845125.1 uncultured Verrucomicrobiota bacterium | reverse complement strand
GCCGATCCCTCCCGCCCCTTCCAGACTTCCGCCCAAATCCAAGCCCCGAGTGTAACTCACTGTGGGCGTGTTATTTCCATCCCACTCCTGGATCACCCGTCGCCCATCATAGACGTAATTCACCGTCGAAGACAGATACCAACCACTGCTCCACGTATATTCCTGCCGCTGGCGTAACCTTCCGAGACCGTCATACTTGAAATCCGACTTCGAGATGCCCGTAAAAACCACGCTCAACAGCCGGTCTTTGTCGTCGTAACTGTAGTCGTAGGCATCATAGTTCACCTGCACCGTCAGGTTCCCGTTGTGGTCGTTGGTGGATGGGTTGGTCGGCCCGGCGGGCAGTTGATTCAGGATATGCACCGTGAGACTCGTGGCCGTGCCGTTGTTGTTGTTCAGGTTCCAGGCGAAACCAGGCGGCAAGGTTTTGCCGTGCAGGGATGAGGAAGGCACCTTGGCACCCAAGTCCCACACTCCCAGTAGGCCAAGCAGGCACGCCAGCCAGCACCAACCGGCAACCCGTTCACTTTTTATCCCAGCGCGCACGTTTCATTGGTAACAAAGATACCCGGCCCGATCCAAGCCGGTTTTTCCAGGCATTTTTATCCAACCTGCCGAGCTTCGGGTTGATGGGAGGCGGCCTGAGTTGCCGCTTCGCACCCAGGAAACGAGATTCAAGCGTGTAGAGTTTAGCCGGGGTTTGTTGAGCTTGTCCGCCGCCATTATTTGCTGGCGAAGGACAATTTCTATTTGCGGCTAATGACTACGGAGGGGCAAGCGTCACGCCAAGGCCTTTCACCGGCTGGCCGGCAGAGTCGGTGAACCGGACGGAGCCCTGCCAATCGAGGGTTTCGTTCACCACTTTAAACAAGAGCACATTGAGCCCGGCCTGCAAATGCACGTCCGCCACCACATCCTGGTCGGGAACATAGCTCCGGCCTTCCTGGCGCCGGTAGATTTCCCGCCCATTCAGATAGACTTTGGCCTGGTCGTCGCTGGCGACTTTCATCAAGAGTCCGGGCTGGTCCGCATCACTCAGGATATAGCAAAGCGCGTAAGCCACGCTGTAATAGGTGGCTTCCCCGAGGAATTGGTTGAAATCGAGCAGGTAATCCTCCCGTTGGGACATCGTCCAAACCAGCGCGCTGGCACCCACCTTGACGCGGTCACCGGCCCGCGCGCGGATCCGGGCCTCGCCGGGTATCTGTTCCTGCGCCAGCGCCGCCGGGCCGTTCCGCCCTTCAAAAGGGATCGGCGCCAGCACCAGCCACTGCTTGATCGCCCCGGGGTCCCGGGCGCGCAGCGCCCCCTCGCGCCCGGCGGCGGCCGCCAGTTCCTGCCGCAGGGTCGCCAACCGCCCGGCGGCCGTTTGTTCCTCGCTCTGCCAGGCGGCAACCTGGCGGGCGGTGGCCGCCTCCCAGACCCTGGCTGCCTGATCCTGGCTGCCGGTGGCAATCCGCTGGCCGTCCGGGGAAAAGGCCACCGAGCTGATCGCATCGCTGTGTCCCTTGAGCATGAGCAGTTCCCGGCCTGTGGCCGCGTTGAACTGAGCTTGAGCGCGGCCCCCGGACAGACGGTGCAACTACAAATCCGAGCTGGCCACGAGTAACTGGACCAACCTGGGCACCAGTATGATCGCGATGGGTGGAATCATGTCCACCAACGATACGCCAGGGCCGGAGCAGTCCCGCTTTTACCGGGTCATGGCGCAGCCATGAACGCCTGAATGAAGGTCAAAGCGGCCGGGATGAGAGGCGGATCCGGAGCCTGAGCAGGCCCAGGTGGTGCGCAAAATTCCGGGTTTTGGGTGGTGGGCAGATTGGGCCTGGTTGGCAATTCGTGAGGAACCGACCCGCTTTGTTACCTCGTCGGCCACCAGTTTCAGAGCGGCCTATCCAACGGAATCTGCCCTCTTCCGGCGGCGGGTCGCCGCCGACGTGAGGTGATCGATTCCACCAAGGGGTGGAACCTGCTCGAAACCCTCACGCTCAAATCTGATTTCCTCAAATTAAGGCTTTTATTCCGGCGGTTCATGCTTATGCTGCCCTCATGTCACCCGGCGATCCAGTCAACCATGACCAACTGTTCAAGGAACTGCTGCGGCGGTTCTTTGGAGATTTCGTCGATGCCTTCCTGCCCGAGGCCGCCCAATATCTCGATAAAAAGTCGGTCCAGTTCCTCGACCAGGAGATCCTCGGACTGCCCCAGTCGGGCGAGCGGCACGTGGTGGATCTCGTGGCCAAATGCCAGTTCCAGGGCACGCCCGCCTGTTTCCTCGTCCACATCGAAAACCAGGCCCAGAAACAGGCGGAATTCGCGGGCCGGATGTTTCAATATTTCTCCCTGCTGTATCAGAAACACGGCCTGCCGGTTTACCCGGTGGTGGTTTTTTCCCACTCCAGCCAGGCGGCCGAACCAGACTTCTTCCAAATCGCCCTGCCGGACCTCACGGTCCTGCAATTCCGCTTCAAGGTGATCCAGCTGGCGCGACTTTCCTGGAAGAATTTCCTCCAGCAAAAAAATCCGGCGGTGTGCGCTTTGATGTCCAAAATGGGAATCAGTAAAGCGGAGCGGGTACGGGTGAAACTGGAGTGCCTGAGGATGTTGCTGACCTTGAAAGTGGACCCGGTGAAACAGCATTTCCTGGGAGTGTTTATCGACACCTACCTGCGGTTGAACGAAGCGGAGGCCTTGCAATTCAAGGCCGAAGCGGGTAAATTGCTGGCAGTTCAGGAAGCGAATAAGATTATGAAATTTATGACATCCTGGGAAGAAAAGGGAATGGCCAGAGGTCTGGAAACAGGCTTGGCCAGAGGCTTGGAAACAGGCTTGGAGCAGGGTCGCCAGGAAGGCTTGACCAAAGGTCTGGAAACAGGCTTGGAACAGGGTCGCCAGGAAGGGCAATTGGCCGTGGTGAACCGGTTGCTTGAGCGGCGGTTTGGGGTGTTGGCACCCAGGGTGAAAGCCAAGCTGAAAAAGCTATCGAGCGCGCAATTGGAGG
>CAIMWS010000139.1 GCA_903845125.1 uncultured Verrucomicrobiota bacterium | reverse complement strand
GGGCGTTGATTGCCATCGGTGCTTTGATCACCCGGGCGAACCAGTATGTTGACCAAACCGCGCCTTTCAAACTGGCCAAGGATCCCGCTCAGTCACGCCGTTTGGATGATATTTTATACAACCTGGCGGAAACCTGCCGCATTCTGGCCGTTTTGCTCTGGCCGTTTTTGCCGGATTCCGCCTGCAAAATCCATTCCCAGTTGGGATTTTCAGAGCCTCCGAGCCAAATGTCCCTCGCCCAATGGGGGGGGCTGGCTCCGGGCCACCAAGCCGGGACTGCGGTCCCGTTGTTCCCTCGCAAGGACCAACCCAAGACCTGACGCGGTCGTTGGGAGGAAGACGATGGTGAGACCGATTTTATTAACCGACGGGCAGCGAGGCTGAACCATCGACCCGGCGGCAGTCCATTTAAACGGCTTAACACGAGAGTCTTGCACAAAAAACGATTCGGCCAGCGCGGTGGCACCAGCGGCCTGCGGATGGGTTGCGTTTGACGGCGTGACCTGGCCTTTTCCGAGACTTGGTTTTTCCGGCCGAAACGGGATGGCGCGGGCATGGATTTGGCTACGGGAAACACGGGATGCGGTCAGGCCGGGGACACCCCAAAAAGGAAACCGCCCGAACCTCCGGCCGTCAGCGGGAAGCGGGGGCGGGCTGGGATTCCGTGGCGGATTGGGTCAAGGTCAGGAACGATTGTTCGAGGGCTCCCTGCTGGCCGCTTTGGCGGCGCAATTCATCCAGGGTGGCGGCGGTGATCAGACGTCCCTGGTGCATGATGCCGATGCGGTCGGCCAGTTCCTCAGCCACTGAAAGCTGGTGGGTGGAAACAAAAACGGTCATGCCCGTCCGGCTGCGGGCTTTCAATTCGTCCTTCACCACGCGGGCGTGTTGGGGATCCAGGCCAACCATTGGCTCATCGATGACGAATACCTCCGGGTCGTGCAGCAGGGCGGCGGCGATGGCCACCCGCTGCTTGGTGCCGTGAGACAATCCCTCCAGCGGCTTGCCCAGGAATTCACCCAGGTTGAAACGGTCCGCCACGGCTTGGGCAGAGGATTGAATCCGCGCCTCGGGCATCTGGAAGATCTGGCCGGTAAAGCGCAAAAATTCCCACGGGGTCAATTTGTCATACAGGAAGGGGAAATCGGGCACATAAGCCAGCCGCCGCCGGGCTTCCAGGGGGTGTGTCTGCACATCGAATCCCGCCACGCGGGCGGTGCCGGAGGTCGGCTTCATCAGGCCGGCCAGCAGGCGAATGGTAGTGGTTTTGCCGGCGGCGTTGGGGCCGAGGATCACGAAAAACTCCCCGCGGCGGACCGTCAAGGTCACGTCGTTCACGGCCACCAGGCTGCCAAACCGTTTGGTGAGGTGATCTAATTCGATCATGCGCGGCGCAATGCCTTACCAGATGAACAGGGTGTCGTTCAATAAAAAGAGGTCCCCGGGGAGATCCACCCGCAGGATTTCCCCCACGCGGCTGGCATAAACCACCAGCCGGAAATGCTCACCGAGAGCCGCCTCCAGGCGGTAAACCCGCAGTTGGGAATGCCCGGCCCGCAGCCAATCATGGGTGGCGCTCAGGGTGAAAGGATTGGCGTTGGTCCGGCCCCGCAGCAGGGCGGATGGCACCCCGGGCAGCGCCGGCAAAGCGCCTGACAGGCCAATGGATTGCAACAACTTGGCGGGGCTGGAAAAATCCTGGAAGGAGAATCGGTGATCCCACTGGGAGCCGTCGTTGTCCAAGTGCACCTGCACCCCTTGGGTGGCGGCTTTGGCCTCCACCTCCCAGGTAATCCGCCGGCTATGCAGGCGCACGGTGAGCACCTCCCAATTTTGATGGTTATTCAGCAGGAGCCGGGCCTCAAAACGTATGCGGTTGGTGGCCTCATAGGCCACGTTGCCATCCAGGTTGATGGAATATTGGTCCGGATGCTGGACCACCCCCTCCACCGCCTCGGTATTGAGTTTGGCGGCACGGTCATCCCCCACACTCGGCGTCCACCGGCAATAACCGATCTTTTCTTTGCGATGGCCGATGGAGAGCGAGGAATCGTCGGGAGCGGTGAGGATTTTATCGATGACTTGCCCGGGGGGAATCGGATTGCCGTGACTGTGCTGGCCACCCCACTCCGAACGGATGAGCAGGCCGTTCATCACCAGCCAAAAAAGGAATATGAAAACAAATGCCAGGCGATGCGGCATGCTGGCGCCTACCCGGTGCGGAGCCCGGGCTGCGGAGGGTTGAGGCCGGATGATTTCATAAGCCGATGGCTGGTCAGGCGTCCAGGGCTAGGGAATGCGGACCACGATTCCGGAGGCAATTTGGCCGGAAGAGAGCGTCGGATTGGCCCTTTGCAGGGCATCCGGCGTCACGTTGTAAATCCGGCAAATGCGCGCCCAAGTCTCGCCACGCCGGACCGCGTGATACCGCAGGCTGCCACTGCTGCTGGCAGGGGCTACGCTGCGCGTCGGGATTTTAACGGGGGCACGAACGCTGGCGACGGGCGGTTTGGATCGCCCAGCGGGCGGATTATAGACCACCACTGGCGCGGGGAGCCGGCTTTTGCTCCCGCCCACGGCGCGCCCCGCAGGTGGCGGCGAATTGAGCCGGTTGGGGCCCGGCGGGTTCGCTTTAACCAGGCCACCGGGTGACGGCGAGGGTTTGCCGGGTGTGGGATTGACCTTGGGGGTTTCAACGGATGGATTAACCGGCGCAGGGGCGGGCGTTTCGGCAGCCACAGCAGGGCGGCTATTGGCCTGAGCCAACTGCTGGCCAAGCACTTCAATCTGCAGCTTCAACCGCCCATTCTCCGATAAAATCCGCTCATAGTCCCGCTGCAGAGAGGGCGTTACGGGACCCACTGGGACGGAGGTGGACAGTTGGCGTTTACTCGAAATCACCAGGTTGGCGACGATGTTGGTTTGCTCGGACTTCGGCCGCAATTTCAAAAAACGTTCCCCATGGTAGATGGCGGCCGGGAAATCGTTGAACCGTTGTTCATTCAGGACGCATAATTCAAAATGAGCGGCGGCGTTTCGCGGATTAGTCCTTAAGGCCGCTTCAAAAGCCTCGGCAGCATTAGTGTAGTCCAAGCTGCGAACCAAGTTGCGGCCGCGGATGATGTCCACATCCTTTTCCTCGTCCGCCGGACCGTTTTTGCCGGTCCAAGGATCCCAGCAACCCACACATAACCAGCTCAAAACCAGGAAAATCAACGCTCGATAAGCCGCCAGCCGCCAATTCATAAGTAGACAATAATGAAAGGCGGCTTCCAGTGCAATCTTTGTGGTGCACGCAGATCGGGATTTTTCCTTTAACGCCAAGGAGGTTCCGGCGGCCAAGGCCGGGCTGAAATCCGGAGTTTTTTCCACGCTTCCACTCCTGGACTTGGTCTGGTTATACTTTAACTGGTGATGCCCATGTTATCGCAAACTAAAACAAAACCATCCTACCACTTTCCGGCTGGCTGGCTGGCGCTTTTCTGCACCCTGCTGGTTGCGTTGGGAAAAACCGCTGGCGCAGAGTCAAAAACCGATGAAAAGGGACGAGACGCCCAGAGCGCGGTGGGGATTCCCGGCGGGCCACCCGTCCGCGAGTTGATCCGGGATCCCCACTTCCGGACCGGTTTCCGCCTGATCGACCCCCAACCGGGCCGACGGGTGGAGTATGGCCGCCTGGCAGGCCTCCCAGCCGGGATTGAGCCGGCGTGGGATCTGGACCAGTGGTCCAGCCGGTCCCCGTTGGCGGCGGAATCACCCCAAATCCCCAAGCCCGGCGTCCAGCGCTGGGCCAATCCGGGGAAAGCGGTGACCCGAGGCGATGTGGGCCTCGCGGAGGCGGACCTGTCGCTGGCGGTGAACGCCATCCAGGAATACAATCAACGCGCCCGCAAATCCGGTGAGCCGTGGGTCCATCTGCTCGTGGAACAATCGTTCGCGAATCCTCCCACGCTGGCGGAACTGGTTTCCGCAAGGCTCCGGCTCCAGGCGCGGCTGCTGCGCTCGGAGGCCCGCCGCACGGAGGATTACTCCCCCGGCCTGCACGCCGCCCAGTTCCAACTGTTCCTCATGCTGCAGAACTGCAACCGCCAATCCCCGGGCCATGGCCACCTGGTTTGGTTCGGAATTCCCATTTATGACGACCGGTCCCCCTTCCCAAAGGAGCACAAGCAGCAGGACACAGGCGGCACCTCGATGTTCATCTTCACCCCGGGTGGAGAAGTTTTTGCCGACCGCAGCGCCCACGACCGGCAGTGGATCAGTGTGGATAAGGAGTTGCGTCCACTGTTCCTCGAAGCGCTGGAGACCGCCTGGCAGCGCGGTTTCCTCCGCGAATCGCGCGATCTGACGGACTACCGCATCACCGGCATGAACCTCGGTTGGGAGGTGCCTGGGCTGTTCGACGTGGAGGTACAAATCCGCAACCTGAGCCTGCAGGCGGAACTGCGAGGTCGCTGAACGGGTGGAAAACCGGCAGTGGAACGTAGGGGATCAGTCGCCCTTGATTTCCGCTTTTTCCCGGCTGACGTCGAACCCGTGTTCGCGAAACCAGGGGAACAAGTCCCGCCCCATCGCTGAACTGAGCACCGCCACTGTGTTGTGGTCGTCGTAACGGGTTATCTTGCCGGGCAAAGCCAGCCGGCGTTTGGCTTGGAAATACCGGGCCATGAAATCGGGCTTTTCCTGGCGCAGCTGTTCAAAAATCCAAAATGCCTTGCCCCACTGGATATCCACCTGGGCACCGCCCTTCTGCTTGGGTGCGCCAGAAACGCTGTCGCCACGCAGGTCATACTGTTTCATGTCGGGATCATACTTTAAGGCGCGGTCCATGGTCCGCTTGATTCTCCGGCTGGCCTCCTCAGGGTAGCCCATGTCCATCATGACGAGGTTGCCCACGTAGGTGGCGATTGGCTCATTCCAGATTTCACCAAACGGCAGAACCCACGAATGAACCGACTCATGGGTAATGAACTCAATCATGCTGTCTTCCCGTTCCGGGAATCCTCCCCACCAAACCGCCAGGCCAATCACGCGGCCGGAGGAAAACCCACCCCCGCCGGTGGCGAGCAGGCCGATCTCCGAGGCCATCCCCGGCGACAACGGAACCCCCATGCGTTTTTGGATCACCGGTTGGCACTTTTGGGAAATCGCAAACATGGCGCTGGCATACGGCTTTAGATAATCGCTGTAGTGCAGCTTCAGCCCGTCGTGGTCCTCCACATAATCCCCCGGGGTAAGCCAGTTCCCCTTGAAAGGCTTGGCGGAATCCACTGTTTTGCCCGCCGCAATCCGAACCAGCAAAGGCGACAACCAGGCGGCGTTGAGCGGGTCGCTCGCGTCAGGCCGGCTGCCCGCGAGCGAGCGGGCGCCCAGCAGCAACTGCCCGCGGCCCGCCTTGCGCAGAGCCAGCACTGGCTGTTTTTTCGCGTCGGAAACCAGGATCGTCCATTGTTCAGGCCGTTGCAGCGTGAGCCGCGTCCCCACCGAGCCTTCAAGCTGGCTCGCCTCCAGTTCCGGCGCGGCTTGGAGCGGCGCCACCGCCCCTTTTTCAAAACCGGCGCCAAACTTTTGCGCCAGGTCATTTTGCGGCCCGGAGCCGGCTCCGCCCAGGATCACCACCCCGCCGCCCTCCTCCAGGAAACGGTTGATCGCCGCCACATCCTCCGGCCAGTAGGCGAGTTGCGGCGCGCAACCCAGGAACACCAGCAGGTTGGCGTTCGACAAATCGAACTTGAACAAGGTTCCCCAACTCGTCACCGCCTTCTGGTCCTTGAGATACTGCCGGGCGAACCGCCCGTCCGCGTAAAAGGTGAACTCATGCGCCAAGTCCACCACCGCCTGCACCTTGGGTTTCGCCTGGGCAAACACCGTCAGGGCCATGGCCCAAGCCGAGACGGCGGCCACCGCCCAGCGGGCCCATTTAACCAACCTTGCCGCCTTGCGGGCCGTTGAGTTGGAGGCCGGCCGGCAACCTTTTACTGATGGTGGATGAAATTTCATAATTCCCAGGCCATCTATACCAGCGGAACCAAGCCGGGGCCAGGGAATTTGAATTGCGGGCGCAGTGGCCACCGGGAATTTCCCAGGTGCGGGAACCAGCCCCCTGGCGGCCATGTTTGTCTCCGTGAACCCGCTCAATCCCGCCGGGGCGCCACCCACTTGCTCCAGTCAATCACGGCCCGGGTTTCATGCTCCGGCAGCTTGGCGGGATTGGCTTTGGCCCGCTCGGGATTAAAATTGGCCCCCATCCAAGCCTTGGGATCGCGCTGGAACTCCGCCAGTTTTTGCGTCACCGCCGCCTGGCCGGCCTGATTCTGCACATCCTTCTGAAGCAGGTTTTCCAACCGCTTCACCACCACGGCAAATTGCTGGGCATCATTCTGCACGGTCCGCCCGTCCTGCGCCGCCAGCGCCTCCAAAAAGTGCAGCGCCTTCGCCCGGAGCGAGCGCGCGGTTTTCCAGACAATCCCGCGCTGGGTGCGGATGTCCTCCACCTTGCCACTGCCCGCTTTGATGGCTTGGTCGTAGTAATCCACCGCCTTGAAAGCCAGCGCGGCGGAATCCTCCAACCGCAGCGCGGCATCTTCAAACAGCCAGGGGTGCGCCAGGCCATCCTGGGTCAGCATGAAGTTCGCGCGCCGGTTGGCTTTCCAGATCGGCGTGTCCCAGGTGGCATTCGGAATGGTGGGCGGTTCCCAATCATGCGCGCCATCCCAATGCCGGTCGAGCCCCAGCGGCCCGATGAGGTAGGTGACATCCCACGGATAGGATTCCACGTGCTGCGACACATATTCCCACGCCTGCGCCATGAACGGTGCGGCCTGGGGGCCATAGGGCGCCGCAATTTCCGCAAGCAATTTGTCCAGCGGCGCGTCCGGGGATTTCATCCAGGCCTTGAGCATCGCAGCGTTCACCGAGAACGTGGAGGGAGCAAACCCGTAATACTCCTTCACGCCCACCACCCCTTGCATCTCCTTCCATCCGACCATCTGTTCGTGGATCAGACGCGGGAAAAAATCCTCCATCATATACAGCGGCTTGTAGAGCGTGTGGTCAAACTCCCCCAGCACCGGGATATGGCGCTCGAAGGACATCCGGACCAGGCGTTTGACACCCAGGTCGGATTTGAAGGCGCGCTCGTTGAACGGATAAACCTCATTGCTGGTGGAGGGATTCAATACCAGGCCCAAATGGGCTGGATTCACCTTGTCCAGAATGGCCACGACCTGTCCCTTGGAGAGTTCCCACGGCTTCCACCAAAGGCGGGTGTTGGGACGGCATTTCTGCATCGTCTCGTTGAGCATATTTAAAAAGCCGGGCACGCGCTCATCCAGCGGCACGCCGCTGCAACGGGGGCAGGGCCCGAATTCGCTGCAGAGCCAGGCCTGCTGGTCGAAAGTGTAAACCAGCACATCATCCACCTCCGGGAAGGATTTCATGAAATCGCCCAGCAAATCCTGGTATTTCTTCTGCACCGCCGGGTCCAGAACACAGGCGGGCCGGAGCGGGCTGAAGGAGATCAGGCGCGGGATGCCGAATTGGGCAATGGTTTTCAACCCGTGTTTTTTTGCCTGTTTGATCCGGAAGGCAAACTTCGCGCGTTGTTCCGCGTCCAAATCCTCCAGGTTCAACACCTCGTTGGCCGGCTTGTTTCCCCATGCAATGCTGAGCTGGACCATGTTCACCCCCAAGGCCTTGATTTGCTCCAACTGTTCATCGCTCCAGCTGATGTCGGTCACCGAAGGGTTGCCAACCACGCCGACAAAGTAGGTGAATCCACCCGGGTTCGGATTGGCGCCGGCGGCTTCGGATGAAAAGCCTTCCACGGCGGTTAAAAGCGCGAACGGGAGGATGAGAGCCAGCCTTCCCCATGGGTTCCAGCGAACTGTCATGCCACGAAAATTCAGTTTGATCATATTAATATTTGAGGTCTGCGGTTACTGGCGCCAGCGGCCGTGAACCCAGATCCCCAGCGCCGAAGCCGGATGGAAGGAAAACCGGCACCAGGCCGATATTCTATTCCGTCCAAATCCCGGCGCGGGAAGCATCCTGACCCGCCGCCCACCAACCAGGATGATTCAGCCGTGGCGATGATCCCGGGTCAATCATTTAAACGACATCGTTCTTGGCTCGAACTGCAAGTGGCGAACGAGGAATGCCATGTTAAAAAGACCCAGCCACACCACCCATCCTACTGACTGAACCCGGCTCAGGCCAGCGACCGGATCGCCTTTTCGAGATCGCGCCGGTTGACCAGGGCCAGGATCTCGAGGCGGTTTGGGGCGGACATCCGAAAGAGCATTCGGTGGTTGTCCCCCACTTTCTGGCGCCAGAGAGTGCGGTCGGCGTGCAGCCGCCGGGCGCCCGCAAAGGCGGCCTTTTCACCGGCGGCCAGGCGGCCGATCAAAGCCATCGCCGACCGGCTGACGGCTGGGGGCAGCGCGGGCAGTTGCTCGCGGAAACGCCGGGAAAATTCCGGCAGCCGCAAAGCCTGCACTTCGGCGGCGGCGGATTCGCCAAACAACCGGTCCTCTTCGGAGTCGTTGCCTGCCGGGGGCTCGCCGGATGGCGCTTTCTGCTCGCGCACCAGGGCCAGGTCGGCCTGGGTGTTCTGCAGCTCGCGCCGCAGCTCGTTACGCTCCTGGTGCCGCTGTTTCAACTCCTCACGCAGGATCTCCACTTTGCTGCGCAACTCCCGGACCACCGGCAACTCCGCGGTGACGGGTGGTGGAGCCGGGGAGGTCTCGACGACTCCCGGGCTGGCGGGAACGGGGGCCGGCGGCGGGAGCAGGACTTTGGCGGAGGAATGCTCCAATTCCTTTTCGGCGGCGGACAACTTCTGGCGCAACCGGCGCAATTCCTCGCTTTTCAGCTTCAGTTCGGACCGCGCTTGATCCAACTCCTCCGAGTTATGCACATCGCGGTCGGGCTCGCCCGAAAGGTAGTCATCGACAAAAAATTCGTAGGGATCCTCGGGCGGAAGCCGCAAGCGGTCACGGGTTTCCAAAACCTGATCGTACAGCATCTCCGCATCCAGATAACCGGCTTGGAGGATCCAGCCCCTGGCCACCAGGATACCCAGGGCCGGGCAGTAATTCTCCAGCATCTTGTAAGAGAGTTCGGTCACGTCGCAGCTTTTGGGGTTCACCAGGCTTTTCAAGGCCTCCTGGTTCAGGAGGTCCAGTACCTGCCGGGCATTGTCGACCCCCATCAGGCGCACCGAAAACGGCAACTCTTTTTTCTCGATCTCCGGCTTGGGATACAAGGCCAGCAGCCGCTGGCAGGCCTCCATCCCACCGCTGGCAGCCAGGTTGTCCATCGCTTCCCGCCAAAAAAAATCCATGTCCGGGCGCCAGCCGGTTTTTTCCAGGAACGCAGCGGCCTGGAGGTATTGCCGGTAGAGGAACATCTGGTCCAGCACATGCTCGTGGAGCTGGGGATCCACCTTTTGCGGATTGAGGCGGCCCAGCTCGTAGGAGCGCATGTCGACCACTCGCTTGGTGGTCAAATGCGCCTCTGGATCATCCCAAACCTCATCCACCGTCTTGCCCGCGATTTCGGAGGACTGAAGGAGGCGCGACTGGTCTTTCTCCCAGCAGCATTTTTTGTATTTTTTGCCGCTCCCGCACGGGCACGGATCGTTGCGGCCAGCGCGGGCCACCGCCCGGCGCACCGTGAAGCCCGAAAGAACCTTGGGCGGCGGAGTGGCCGGCACGAAAGCCAGCGCTGACCGCCAGCCATTGCCAAAAAATCCCTTGCGGATGGCCTCGATTCCCCGGTGTAATTCCGGAATCTGGCTGGTCTGGATGAGGGTTTGCAGCACCGGGTCACCCAGCTGTTCCGCCAGGCAGGCCAGCGGGACCAGCGCGGGGAAGTTCGATTTGACTTTGCGGGCCAGAATCCGGGCCTGCACCGACAATTCCGGCGGGTAAGCTCCCCCGCCCTTTTTTTGACACCACTCGGCGGCGGCGGCCAGCATCGTGGCCAGGTAGTCCAGGGGAAGCCGTTCCTCCGCCACCTCGGCGACCAAAGCCGAAGCCACATCGCCGCTCATGGCGAAAGCCGCCGACACTATCCGGCCAATACTGCTGAACAAAACCGCCCCGTTCACCAGGTGCCGGGCATCCACCTGGCGGCCGGTCCCCAAGGCCGCCAGGATGGACGACTCAAAAGCCGTGTCCTCCCCGGCCGCCACCAGTTCCCCGATCCACAGATCCAGGGCGGCGTCCGATTCCGGCAGCCGGGTGGCCAATTCCCGCAGAGCTGGCTGGCAAAAAACACAATGTCGCGCGGCATCCCTCAATTGAATGTCCATGATGCCGGGCATCCTACCGCCCGGCGCGGCGGGATTCAACTCATGGTCGCCGCTTTGTTTTCCCCGCTTTGGGCTTGCCTTGGCTGCCGGTTGGGGAGTCAAATGGGCACGGAAATTAACTATGAAACTCGCCCACCCTCTGGCCGTATTATGGCTGGCCGCCTCGCTGGCTCCCACAGAGATGCAGGCTGCGGACCCCATGCTCACCTTGATCAACCCGGTCCAACTGGCGGAGATGGTGCGCGGGCACGCGGGTGAGCCGGCATTGGTCTTCACCGAAACCCGGGAATTCCCCATCCGGCATGTGGCGGGCATACCGGAGCGCTGGCGGGAGCAGGGGCGGACGGCCCAGCCATCGTTCAGCGGCCAGCCGCAGCCAGGCGAGTTTTTTGTCTTCCAGGCCGGCGTTTACGCCTTGCAAGACATCGGCCCGCTGCGGCTGGCCTTCACCGATCTGGCCGGGGATGGGAAAGTGATCCCCGCCACCGCCCTGCGCTGCCTCAGCCTCGGGGGCACCAACCATTTCGGGGAGCCTTTCGCCAAAAACATCACTCTCAAAGGGAACCAACTGCAGGCGCTGTGGATCGGGGTGGATGTGCCCCCCACAGCCGGCGGGGTTTACCGGGGCCAGGCCCGCCTGGAAGTGCTGCCGGGGAAGGTGATCCCGGTGAACATCCAGTTGACTGTGGCTGGGGAACCCCTGGCCGATCACGGGGACCGGGTCGGGAAAAACCTGTCCCGGCTGCGTTGGCTCGATTCCACCGTGGGCGGCGAGCCGGTGCTCACCCGGCCATTCACCCCGGTGCAAAGCCAGGACCGGACGGTGCGGGTCCTGGGCCGGGAATTGGCGCTCGGGGAAAACGGTTTGCCGGCGCAGATCACCAGCCATTTTTCCGCGTCCAACACACGGATCGAAGCATCCGGCCGCGAGGTGCTGGCCGGTTCCATGGCCTTCGAGGTGGAAACCGAAGCGGGCCGGGTGGATCTTGAAAGCCATTTCGGCGGCTTGCAAAACAACGATTTGGAGGCCCGGTGGACGGCCCAAAGCGCCGGCGGCGGGTGGTCCGCGGAAACCTCCGGGCGCCTGGATTTCACCGGGAGCGGTGAGGTGAGGGTACGCCTGACCGCTGGACGCGACATGAGCTTGAAGACCGCCCGGCTCCGGGTGCCCTGGCGGGAGGATGCGGCGCGGTATTTCATGGGGCTGGACAAGCCCGGCGGCCAGCGACCGGGCGCGGTACACTGGCAGTGGAATGTGGCCAAACGCCAGGATTGCTTCTGGCTGGGGGACGTGAATGCCGGCCTGATGCTGCGGCTTAAGGACGATGAATACCGGCTTCCGGCAGTTAATATCTACTATGCGTTCCGCCCGCTCCGCCTGCCCAAATCCTGGGGCAACGAGGGCCGGGGCGGCATCGACTTGGAACCTGCCGAAAAGGGGTGCGTAAACCTCAGCGCCGGCAGCGGTCCCCGCACCTGGCAAAAGGGTGAGTCGCTGGATTTCACCTTCGAGTTTTACCTGACCCCCTTCCGGACCATCGACACCGCCAAGCAATGGGGCGTGCGCTTCATCCACTTGGGCGGGTTGAACCGGGCCCCGATTGACCAAGCGTTGGAGAAGGCCGATCCCCGGCACGGCCCCAACGTGATGAACATTCACCATGCCAGCTTTTATTGCCCGTATATCAATTATCCCTACAGCGACGATTCGTTTTCCGTGTTCAAGGGCCTGGTGGACCGTGCGCACGCCCGGGAGATGCGACTGCGGGTCTATTATACCACCCGCGAGATCACCCATAACATGCCGGAACTGTTTCCCCTGCATTCCTTTAACGGGGAGATCCTCCTGCCCGGACCGGGTAAGGATGCCCGCACCTTGCTGCACCCCAAAGGGCCGGATGCGTGGCTGGTGGAAAACCTGCGGGCGGATTTCGTTCCCGCCTGGGTGGCCCAAATTGGTCCGCCCTACGCCGGCAGGGACCTCTCGGTCATCACCACCCCCAACTCACGATGGAACAATTTCTACCTGGCTGGGCTGCAATGGCTGGTTGATAAAACCGATTTCGATGGCATCTACGTGGATGACACTGCGCTGGATGCCACGAGCCTGCGGCGGGCCCGCCGTATTTTGGATTCCCGGCCCGGCCGGATCATCGACCTCCATTCGTGGAATCATTTCAATGAGTGGGCCGGCTACGCCAATAACCTCCCCATTTACATGGAGATCCTGCCTTACCTGGACCGCCTCTGGCTGGGTGAAGGATTCAGTGCCCTCCAAGCCCCCTGGGATTTCTGGCTCGTGGAGATGTCCGGCCTGCCTTTTGGCCTGATGAGCGAGATGCTCGACGGAGTGGACGTGCGGCGGGGCATGGTTTTTGGCGAAACCGGCCGCCTGGGCCACGCCGGCAATCCTCCCGGAATGTGGCGCCTCTGGGACGATTTTGGCATCCAGGATACCGAAATGATCGGATTTTACGATCCCGCGAACCCGGTAAAAACGGACCACCCCGGCCTCAAGGCCACCGTTTACCGCAAAGCGGGCCGGGCCCTGGTCGCCCTGGGCAGCTGGGCGAAGCAGCCGGTCAAAGCCAGGCTTCAGATAGACTGGCCGGCACTGGGCATCAATCCCGCCAAGGCGGTTTTGCGGGCGCCAGCCATGGATAAAGTACAGCCGGAAACCCGGTGGCGGCCCGATGAAGCCATCCCGGTGGAGCCCGGCCAGGGCTGGCTGCTCCTCCTCTCCGAATAGCGCCCCCGGCCGGCGGCCATGCCGGATTGAAATTAAATCATTTCGGGCACAAAAAAGATTTGCACTCCCCGGAGAATGCAATTACTACTGACTTTTACTTTTAACATGAAAGTAACAAGTGGATATAGCGGAGCTTGCTTCCGCGGCACGCTGCCACGCCGGGTAACCATCTGAACAATTGCCTGGCGGGACGGCGGCGATCCAATTTGTGCGATCGCTCATATCAAACCAAGCCAGGCAAGATGCAATGTTCCATCCGCATCCCCAATTATTTTTATCGCCAAAGTGACATCCACCATGAAAGGTTCATTCAAAGTAATTCCCGCGTCCATTACGGCGCCCAGCGGATTCAAGGCGGCCGGGGTTTTTTGCGACATCAAACGCCTCGGCACGGGCAAGGGATCCAACAAAGGCCGGAAACGGGACTTGGGATTGCTGGTTTCCGAGGTGCCCGCGACGGTGGCCGGACTTTTTACCACCAACCAGGTTTGCGCCGCGCCGGTGAAAGTAAGCGTGGCCCGCGCGCAGCAGTCCTCCGCCCGCGCCATTGTGGCCAACTCGGGCAACGCCAACGCCTGCACCGGGGAACAAGGCCTGCAGGATGCCGGGGAGATGACAGCGTTCGCGGCGGATCATTTGGGCATCCAGCCCAAGGAAGTGCTGGTCTGCTCCACCGGGCGGATTGGCGTCCAGATGCCAATGGACCAGGTGCGGCAGGGCATCACGTCGGCCATCCCCCTCTTAAATGAGACTGCGGAAAACGGCCACCACCTGGCCGAGGCGATCATGACCAGCGACACCCGCCCCAAGGAAGTGGCGGTGGAATTCCGCCTGGCGGGGAAAACGGTGCGCCTGGCGGGTATTTGCAAAGGGGCCGGAATGATCCAGCCCGGCATGAGCCCGAGCGGCCGACGGCCGGCTTCGGTTCCGCCGCACGCCACCATGCTTTGTTTCCTGGCCACGGATGCCGCCATCGATTCCGCCGCGCTGAAAGCGGCCCTCAAGGAAGCGGTGGCCAACAGTTTCAACCGGATCACCGTGGATGGCGACATGAGTACCAACGATTCGGTGATCATCCTCGCCAACGGTCTGGCCGGCAACCCCAAGCTCACGCTGAAAGAACGGGAAGGCGCCGACTTCCAATCGTTCCAGGCGGCCCTGGATCATGTCACCCTGGAGCTGGCAAAAATGATTGTCCGGGATGGCGAGGGGGTGTCCCGTTTCATCACGGTTCGGCTAACCGGCGCCACTTCGTTCAAAGACGCGGATGCCGCGGCCCGGGCCGTGGCCAATAGCGCATTGGTCAAAACCAGCTGGTGCGGCGGCGATCCCAACTGGGGCCGGATTCTGGATGCCTTGGGCTATTCCCCGGCCAAAGTGGTGGAGGAAAAAGTGGACTTGGGCTACAGCCCGGCCGGTTCCCGTAAAATCCTCTGGGCCCTCCGGGGCGGACAGCCCACCAAAACCACCCTGGCGGCGCTAAAGGAAATCGTCACCAGCAAAGAATTTGACCTGCATATCGATCTGCATATTGGATCCGGCAACGCGGTGATTTACACGGCGGATTTAACCGAGGAATATGTCGACTTCAACAAAGGTGAATAGCCCCGCCCGCGAGGCGTCCCGTTTGCAGAACTAAAACTCAGAACCCGCATCGTCGATCGTGCAAAACCTGATTTCCAAAGCCGAGACCCTGCTGGAAGCGCTGCCTTATATCCAGCGTTTCCGGCATGAAACCTTCGTGATCAAATACGGCGGCAGCTTCATGGATTCACCGGATCCGGCAGTGCGGGACGGGGTCTGCCGCGATATCGTGTTCCTGGAGGCCGCCGGGATCAACCCGGTGGTGGTCCACGGCGGCGGGAAAGCGATCACGCGGGCCATGGAGGAGGCGGGCTTGAAAGCCCAATTTGTCCAGGGCATGAGAGTCACCGACCAGCAGACCATCGAGGTCGTGGAGCAGGTGCTGTCGCGCGCGATCAATCCGCAGATCACCGCCACCATCAATGCGCTGGGCGGCCAGGCCCGGGGATTTTCCGGCACCGATATTTTCACCTGCCGCAAAATGTGGCTGGCAGCCAAGGATGGCACTCGCCTGGATCCCGGTTACGTGGGGGAAGTATGCGAGGCGCGCCTGGCGGAGATCGAGGCTTGCCTGCGGGATAACATCACCCCGGTGATCAGCCCCACCGCCCGGGGCGAGGATGGCGCCATATACAATTGCAACGCCGATGTGGCGGCAGCCCAGCTGGCCATCGCCTTGAAAGCCCGCCGGCTGGTGTTCATGAGCGATGTACCGGGCCTCCTGCGCAACCCCCAGGATCCCACCACCCTCATACCCCACCTGCAAACCAGCGAGGTTGCCTCGCTGAAAGCCGCCGGCATCATCGACCGGGGCATGATCCCCAAGGTGGACAGCGCCGTGGCCGCCTTGCTGGCGGGCGTGGAAAAAGTCTCGCTGGTCGATGGCCGCGTGCCCCACTCGGTCATGCTGGAAATATTCACCGACGCCGGCATCGGAACGGAAGTAGTAAAATGAAAGCAACCAATCCTGACCCCAAAGCGGCAGCCGGCCATAGCGCGGCGGCCATCAAACAACTTTACCAGCAACATGTGGTGCCGTCTTACGGCCGGTTCGACCTTGTGTTTGAACGCGGGCGCGGCAGCTATCTGTGGGATGCCAGCGGCAAGCGCTACCTGGACTTGGGCTCGGGAATCGCGGTGTGCTGCCTGGGGCATTCCCATCCGGCGGTGACGGAGGCCTTGGTGGAGCAGTCCCAAAAACTGGTCCACATCTCCAATTTGTATTACCACGAGCCGCAGGGCCGGCTGGCCGGGGAATTAGCCCGGCGCATTGGGCCTGGGAAATGTTTCTTCTGCAACAGCGGCGCCGAGGCGAACGAGGGGCTGTACAAGCTGGCCCGCAAATTCGGCCACGACGAGGGCCGTTTTGAAATCCTCACCGCCACCAACTCCTTCCACGGGCGCACCCTGGCGGGCATCGCCGCCACCGGCCAGGACAAGGTCAAAAAAGGCTTCGAGCCCATGGTGGCCGGATTCCGGCAGGTGCCTTTCAACGACTTGGAAGCCATGCGGGCGGCAATCAGCCCCGCCACGGCCGCCATCTTGATTGAGGGCATCCAGGGCGAAGGCGGCATCACCCCGGCCAGCCCGGAATATCTGCTGGGCCTTAGGCAACTGTGCAATGAACGGAGGCTCCTGCTGCTCATGGATGGCGTGCAGTGCGGCTATTTCCGCACCGGCGCTTTCCAGAGCTTCCAGCGTATCCTCGAAGGGGTGCCGGGCGGCGAAGGTTTCCTGCCGGACGCCATTTCCATGGCCAAATCACTGGCGGGCGGATTCCCCATGGGGGCGTTCTGGGTGCGGGAGCCTTATGCGGACGTGCTCGGGCCGGGCACCCACGCCAGCACTTTTGGCGGCACGCCGCTGGCCTGTGCAGTGGCGTTGAAAATCCTGGAGGTCATCGAGCGGGAGGCGCTCGCGCTAAACGCCTGGAACCTGGGCGAATGGCTGCGGAAGGCACTGGAACAGCTCGCCGCCCGCTTTCCGTCAGTGCTCCGATCCGTGCGCGGCGTCGGCTTCATGCTGGGCTTTGAACTGGCCCCCACCCTGCCCGGCCTGGCCGCGGATAAAACCGTGGCGGCCCAGATTGTCAACCGTTTGCATGAAGCGGGGCTCCTATCCATACCCGCCGGCAACCAGGTGGTCCGCCTGCTCCCGGCTTTGAACCTCACCCAGAGCGAGGCTGAAGAAGGCCTGCGCATCATTGAAGGGGTTCTGGCTCCCTTGGCATCATGAAACATCTCCTCAGCATCGAAAAAAGCCCGCGCCTGGCGCTGGATGAAATTCTCGCCCTGGCTCGCACGTTGAAAGCGGAAAAAACGCCCCACGCCGGCCAGCCCTTGACGGGCCAGGTTTGGGCTTTGATTTTTTCCAAACCCTCCACCCGCACCCGCGTCTCCTTCGAAGTGGGCATCCGGCAACTGGGGGGCCAGGTGCTCTTCCTGAACGCCAACGAGATCCAACTGGGCCGCGGTGAGCCGATCAAAGATACCGCCCGCGTCCTGGGCCGCATGGTGCAAGGCGTGGTGATCCGCACCTTTGCCCAGCGGGATATCGAAGATTTTGCGGGCTATTCGGGCATCCCGGTCATCAATGCCCTCACCGACGAGGAACATCCGTGCCAGATCCTGGCGGATATCCTGACCTTCGAGGAAAAACGGGGGCCCATCCCAGGCAAAGTGGTCACTTTCGTGGGCGATGGGGCCTGCAATGTCTGCCTCTCCTGGATCTTTGCGGCGGCCAAATTTGGTTTCGAATTACGCATCGCATCGCCCCGGGAGTTCCAGCCGCCCGCCGATATCCTGGCCCGCCCCGGCGCGAAAATCATTTGTACCGATGATTGCCGGGAAGCCGCGCGCGGAGCGGATTTGCTCTACACCGATGTCTGGGTGTCGATGGGCAAGGAAACCGAAACCGCCGACCGCCTGCGCGTGCTGGCCCCATACCAGTTGAATGCTGCGCTGGTCCAATGTGCCAACCCGGGTGCACTGATCATGCATTGTCTGCCTGCCTACCGGGGCAAGGAGATTGACGAAGCAACTTTGGAAGCCAACGCGGAAACCATTTTCGACCAGGCCGAAAACCGCCTCCACGCCCAAAAGGGCGTGTTGGATTGGATCACACGTTAGCCATTGCCTGTTCCATTGCCGCTCAAACCTTACCAACGCCCGGCCCACCCCAACCAGCGCGGGTGGCCAAAGCACGGTTGGCCGAAAAACCGGGCTGGGATGATTCTGCCCGCTCCTTTCATTGGTTTGCCGGCTTCCACCCTCCGATCGCTGACCTTAATCCTCTCTACTCCACCTGCAATCTGAAACCTGTTTCCCTATGAATCTCAACCAAAACCTCGGTTCCAGGAATGGACTTTTTTCGATCACCCTGGCTTGGGGTTTGCTTCTGGTGGCGGGGACCGGCGCGCCCCTCGCCGCCGCTCAGACTGCCCCGTCCCGGCCCAATATCATCATTATTCTGGCGGATGACCTGGGATACGGGGATGTCAGTTGCTACGGGGCCTCGCGCATCCAGACCCCGGCCATCGACCGCCTGGCCAGGGAAGGCCTCCGTTTCACCGATGCCCACGCCACGTCCGCCACCTGCACCCCCTCGCGTTATGCCCTGCTGACCGGAGAATACCCCTGGCGCCGCAAGGGGACCGGGATACTCCCCGGAAACGCCTCACTGATCATCGACACCCAGTGTCTCACCCTGCCAGCCATGATGAAAAAAGCCGGGTACCGCACCGGGGTGGTCGGCAAATGGCACCTTGGCCTCGGCGGCCCGGAAGGGGCGGACTGGAATGGGGAGATCAAACCGGGGCCACTGGAACTGGGTTTTGATGCCAGCTTCATCATTCCCGCCACGGGCGACCGCACCCCGTGTGTATATGTGGAAAATCACCGGGTTTTTGGACTGGATCCCCGGGATCCCCTCCAGGTGAGCTACGGTCAACCCGTGGGCGACGATCCCACCGGCAAGGATCACCCGGAGTTGCTCAAGCTGCACCCAAGCCAGGGCCACAACCAGACCATCGTCAATGGGATCAGCCGCATCGGCTACATGAGCGGCGGCAAATCGGCGCGCTGGGTGGATGAGGACATGGCCGATGTCATCACGAAAAAAGCCGTGGATTTCATCAACCAGGAATCGGCGCAACCATTCTTCCTGTATTTCGCCACGCACGACATCCATGTGCCGCGCGTGCCGCATCCCCGCTTTGCCGGCCGCAGCCCGATGGGGGCGCGCGGGGATGTGATCCTGCAATTCGACTGGTCTGTGGGCGAAATCCTGGCCGCGTTGGAGCGCCGGAAACTGGCTGAAAACACCCTGGTGATCCTCAGCAGTGACAATGGTCCCGTGGTGGACGACGGCTACCGGGATCAAGCCGTGGAGAAATTGGGCAGCCACCAACCGGCTGGACCCTGGCGGGGCGGCAAATATTCCATCTGGGAAGGCGGCACGCGGATTCCCTTCATTCTGAGGTGGCCAGCGCGGGTCAAATCCGGAACCTCCGAAGCCCTGGTCTGCCTGATCGATTGTCTGGCCTCCTTCGCCGCCCTGAACGGGCTAAAGCTCGCCCCGGACCAAGCGCCCGATAGCGTCAATGTCCTGCCGGCCTTGCTCGGTGAATCGAAAACCGGCCGCCACCAACTGGTTGAGCACGCCCAAACCCTGGCCTTGCGCGATGCCGGGTGGAAATACATCCGCGCGCCGAAAGAATCCGGCAGCCAGCTTTACGATCTGATCAGCGATCCCAGGGAAACCAACAACGTCATTCGGCAAGTTCCGGCCAAGGCGGTTGAAATGCGTGGCCAACTGGAAGCGATGCAAAATGCGGCTGGAACTCGTATCCCGGTAGCCAAGCCAGGCGCCAATCCTTAACCATGATGGATCGACTATTCTTTGTGGTCCGATGAATAGCTGCCGCGGATCTGCCTGGATCCTCCCCCTGCTGCTGGCCATCCGAATCGCCACCGGGGCATCCCCTGCCCTGCCCAATATCGTAATCATCCTGGCGGATGACCTGGGTTACGGCGATATCGGCTGTTATGGCGCCACCCGCATCCAGACTCCGAACATCGACCGCCTGGCCGCCCAGGGAATTCGTTTCACGGATGCCCATTCCACCTCAGCCACTTGCACCCCCTCCCGGTATGCTTTGCTCACCGGGGAATATCCCTGGCGGCGCCCGGGAACCGGCATTCTGCCCGGCAATGCCGGCCTGGTCATTCCCCTGGATCGGATCACCCTGCCGAGGCTGTTGAAGAAGGCCGGCTACCGCACCGGCGTCGTTGGTAAATGGCACCTGGGTTTGGGTGGCTCCCAAGGGCCGGATTGGAATGGCGATCTCAAACCGGGCCCGCTTGAAATTGGTTTCGACTATAATTTCATTATTCCGGCCACGGGTGATCGCACTCCGTGCGTCTATGTTGAAAACCATCGCGTCGCCGGATTGGATCCCCGGGATCCAATCCAAGTCAACTATGCCAAACCGGTGGGCAACGATCCCACCGGCAAGGATCATCCGGAATTGCTCAAGCAACTGCCGAATGCCCAGCACGCCCAAACCATTGTCAACGGGATCAGCCGCATCGGCTACATGAGTGGCGGCAAATCGGCGCGCTGGGTGGATGAGAAGATGGCGGATGTCATCACCAGGAAGGCGGTGGATTTCATCGTCCAAAACCAGGCGCAACCATTCTTCCTCTATTTCGCCACGCACGACATCCACGCGCCCCGGGTGCCGCATCCCCGTTTCGCCGGGCGCAGCCCGATGGGTCCGCGCGGGGATGTGATCCTGCAATTCGACGCGTGCGTCGGGGAAATCGTGACCACTCTGGATCGGCTGCGGATAGCGGAGAACACCCTCGTGATTGTCACCAGCGACAATGGCCCGGTGGTGGAGGAAGGCTACCGGGACGGCTCGACCGAAAAACTGGGGAACCACCAACCCGCCGGACCGTGGCGGGGCGGCAAATATTCCATCTGGGAAGGCGGCACGCGGATTCCATTCATTTTGAGGTGGCCAGCACGGGTCAAATCCGGAACCTCGGAAGCACTGGTCTGCCAGATCGACTTTCTGGCTTCCTTGGCCTCCCTGACCAGCCAGCCATTGGCTCCCGGCGAAGCGCCGGACAGCCTTGATATCCTGCCTGCCCTGCTTGGGGAGTCGCCCAGGGGCCGCCGACGCCTGGTTGAGCATGCCCAAACCCTTGCCTTGCGTGAGGAAGCTTGGAAATACATCGGCGCCCTGAAAGAAATTGGCAGCCAGCTCTACGATCTGGCCAGCGATCCCGGGGAAACCAACAACGTCGCTTCGAGGCACCCGGAAAAGCGGGGCTGCTCCGTGATCAATTGAATGGTTTGCAGAAAGGCAGCGCCACCCCGCTGCGGAACTGATTTAATCCATGGCAATCCCGGCAAAAGGCATGAAAATCGTGAGGAATCATTTGGTGGCCGCCGGGAGCCGTGTCCAGGCCTTCGGCTCGTCCGTGTCCAGGCATTTGGCCCGCTTCTTATTCAGCGCCAAAACCGGCGGCGTAATCACTCCCCTCCCCAATGCGGGGACATGGCTGAGTTCCTGGCTGGTTTGTATCCTCAGCCTGGGCCATCCCGGATACGCCGCGGCCAAAGCCAGACCCAACCTGCTTTGGCTCATCGGAGAGGATTTAGGTCCCGAACTGGGATGTTACGGCACCCGTGAAGTCCGGACCCCCAACCTGGACCGCCTGGCGTCCGAGGGAGTTCGGTATACGCGCTTTTATTCCGGCCATGTCTGCTCGCCGAGCCGGTCTGCCTTCATGACCGGCATGTATGCCACCACCATCGGCGCCCATCACCATCGGTCGCACCGCCAGGACGGCTTTCAGCTGCCCGAAGGCGTGCGCTTGCTGACTGACTGGATGCGCGACACCGGTTATTTTACCGCGAATGTGGTTGAGCTGCCGGCTGGCTGTGGCTTCAAAGGGACCGGCAAGACGGACTGGAATTTTAATTATGCGGGCAAGCCTTTTAATTCAGCCCGGTGGGCCGACCTGAAAACCCACCAGCCTTTTTACGCGCAAATCAACTTCAGCGAAGCCCACCGCAGTTTCAATTCCCCCGCCCAGGCCGACCCGGCGGCCGTTGAGATTCCTCCCTATTATCCGGACCACCCGGTGGTCCGCCGGGACTGGGCCCAATACCTCGATGCCATCAGTGAACTGGATCGCAAAATCGGACGGGTCCTGGAAACCCTGAAACGCGAGGGGCTGGCAGAGGACACGGTGGTGGTTTTTTTCGGTGACAACGGCCAATCCCACGTGCGGGGCAAGCAGTTTTGTTACGAGGAAGGTTTGCATGTGCCGTTGCTGATTCGCTGGCCCAGGAACTTTCCGCAACCGGCCCACTTCCAAGCTGGCATGGTGGACGACCGGTTGCTGCACGCCATCGACCTGGCACCCACCATGCTCTCCTTGGTGGGCGCCACCAAACCGCACAAGATGCAGGGCCGGATTTTCCTTGGCCCAGCCTGCGAACCGGCGCGGGAATATGTCTTTGGGGCGCGGGACCGCTGTGATGAGACCGCGATGCGCATCCGGACGGTGCGCGACGAGCGCTACCGGTATATCCGTAATTTCACGCCCGAGGTCCCATTGCTGGCGAAAAACGCTTACAAAGAGAAGCAATACCCGGTCTGGAATCTGCTCAAGGATTTGCACGCGCAGGGGCGATTGACACCGGCGCAAGCGGCCCTTTGCCAGCCGCGCCTGCCCCAGGAGGAACTTTACGATCTGGCCACCGATCCCTTTGAAATCCAAAACCTCGCCCGGTCCAGCGATCCCGCGCCGACGGCCGCACTGCAGAAACTGCGGGCGGTGCTGGACCGATGGATCGAGGAAACCAACGACCAGGGACGCTTCCCTGAAGCCCAGAACGGAGACCCACCATGATCGCACACCGAAAACCATCCTGTCTGTCCTTGCTGGCCGGCGCCGCGCTTTGGGCGTGGCTCGGGACCGCTTCCCCCAGCCTCCTGGGGGCCGATGCCGAAGGCCCGCACAAACCGGTGATCCAGAAAAAAGGGACGCTGGCCCTGGACTTGGTCGAGACCACCCCCTTTGTGTTCCACGACCGGTTATACCGCATGGAATGGCTGCGCTCAGCCAGCTGTCTGCGGATTATGGACGCGGAAACCGGCCGCGAGGTTTCCCGGTTCGGCAGCAAACATCGTTTTCCCTGCGCCTACGTCGAAAAAGAGGTGCTGTATGTGGTGGGCACCAAGGAGGACCGCGAATGGTATGGCAACACGCTCACCCTGTTTGTGTCGCACGACCTGTCGCATTGGACCGAGAGTGTGCTCTTCCACAATCCCGCCATCGGCATCTGCAACACCTCGCTCTGCCGGGCGGGAAAACGCTATGTGATGTCCATTGAGTTGACCAATCCCGGCGGTTTCCCGGCGCGGTTCCTGGAATCGACCGACCTGATCCACTGGTCCCTGCTGCCCGGGGAATGCCGCCACCAGCTGGGCCGGTACAACGCCGCGCATTGCCTCCGCTGGCTGGATGGCTGGTTTTACCTGTTTTACCTCGAAGCCGGCCGGCCCCACGGTTATGAGCAGTATGTCACCCGGTCGCGCGACCTGGTCTCCTGGGAAACCAGCCCGCTCAATCCCGTGCTGGCCGCCTCGCCCGAAGACAAGCAATTGGCCAATCCGAATCTGACCCCGGAGGAACGAGAACGCATCCAGAAAGCTACAGACGCCAACAATTCGGATATCGACTTCTGCGAATACCAGGGGCGCCTGTGCATCAACTATTCCTGGGGGAACCAGAATGGGACGGAATTCCTGGCGGAAGCCGGATACGCGGGCTCCCTGGCCAGCTTCCTGAAGGGCTGGTTTCCGGAAGCCGAATCCGCGCCCCCCAAGCCCTTTGGCCCGGTCCCCAGCGCCCGGCAACTGAAATGGCACGACTCGGAGTTTTATGCATTCCTGCATTTTACGGTGAATACTTTCACGGACCTGGAGTGGGGCTACGGGGACGAAAAGGAAGCGCTGTTCAATCCCACCGCCTTTGATGCGGATCAGATTGTGCGCGCCTGCCAGGCGGCCGGCATGAAAGGAGTCATTTTGACCGCCAAGCACCACGACGGCTTCTGCCTCTGGCCCTCGAAATACACGGAGCACTCGGTCAAAAATTCCCCTTGGAAACAGGGCCGCGGCGATGCGGTGGCAGAAATCTCCGCAGCCTGCCGCCGGCATGGCCTCAAATTCGGCGTTTACCTGTCGCCCTGGGATCGGAACCATGCGGATTATGGCAAGCCGGCCTACGTGGAATATTTCCGCCGTCAATTGGTGGAGCTCCTGACCGGTTATGGCCCCATTTTTGAGGTGTGGTTCGACGGCGCGAACGGCGGCGATGGATATTATGGAGGGGCGAAGGAAACCCGCACCATCGATCGCCGGACTTATTACGGGTTACCCGAATTATTGCGCGCGGTGGTCCACCAACTCCAGCCGGACGCCTGCGTCTTTACAGAGATCGGACCGGAAATCCGCTGGGTGGGCAATGAATCCGGCTATGCCGGCGAGCCGTGCTGGGCCACCTTCACGCCGCGGCACCGCAATACCCACCAGGAGATCAAAATCGATCCGCAAACCGGTTACTTCACGGAGTTACCCAATGGCGAAGCCAACTACACCGAGGCGGAAAACGGCCATCGCAACGGCACCCTGTGGATTCCAGCCGAGGTGGATGTATCCATCCGTCCTGGCTGGTTTTACCACGCCAGCCAGGATGCCAGCGTGCGGAAGCTGGACAACCTGGTGAAACTTTATTTCGAATCGATCGGCCGCGGCGCCAACCTCAACCTCAACGTCCCACCTGACCGCCGGGGTCTCCTGCATGAGAATGACGTCCGGGTGCTCGCCGAGTTTGGCCAATATCTGCGGGCGGCCTTTGGCCAGGACCTGGCAGCCGGCGCCAAAGCCACGGCGTCCAACGTGCGCGGAGGCAGCAGCCAGTTCGGCCCCGGCAACCTGGTCGATGGCCAAAACTCCACTTATTGGTCCACCGACGATCCCCTATCCACGCCCGAAGCCATCCTGGAATTCCCGCAACCGGTCAAATTCAACGTGGTCCGCCTCCGGGAATTCCTGCCTTTGGGCCAACGGGTGGATGATTGGGCCGTGGATGCCTGGCAGAACGGGGATTGGAAGCCGATCGCCAAGGGCACCGCCATTGGCGCCTGCCGACTGGTGCGGGTGCCACCCCAAGCGGCCGGCCGGGTCCGCCTGCGCATCACCAAAGCCCCAGTCTGCCCGGCCATCTCCGAATTCGGATTGTTTTTGGAACCGGACACGAGCGCTCGTCCGGCGGCCCCAGCCAGCAAATAAACGGAGGTGGAAACCATGCACACCACGCACTTCCTCACCGCCACTGCGTTGTTGGCAGCCACGGTTTCAGAACCTGCAGCCAGCCTTGCGACTCTTTCGTCAACAATTCGAATGTGGCTGGCTTGAAGGATTATCCGCGGGGCGTGCGGATCACACCGGACAACCAGAGCTTCCTGGCCGGCAGCCACACACGGTGCAAATCCGTTTCGGGCGCAACCGGCCCCTACTGAGCCGGGCCCAAATCAAGGCCGCCCTGCAGGGCTGGATGCCCATCATGGTGATCCCGGCGGAGGATGGCCCGGTCCATTACGATTCAGAGCTTTTTACCGGCTGAGAGCGATGCATTAACCCGTGGCTATCCGATTGCCTGGCACGGAAAAATCACCCATGATATTGGAATGAGTAAAACCTGGTTGCGCACTTGGCTGGCCTGGATGGGAACACCGTTGGCGGTGGTGGCATCGCACTTTCAGTTTTTCGAACCAGTGCAGGTGCCCCATGCCGTCCAGGTGGTAGCCCACCGGGGCGCTGCTGGCCAAGCACCGCAAAACACCCGCCCCGCCCTGGCGCGGTGCATCGAGGATGGCTTCGAGTGGGCCGAAGTGGATGTGCAACTCACCCGGGATGGCCGCCATGTCTTATGGCATGACGACCGGCTTGATTTGCTCCAGGCTCCGGGCAAGGCAGTGGGAGACCTGGTGCTGGAGGATCTCCGGAAGCTGGAAGCCGGCGCCTGGTTCGCAGCACGGTTCCATGGTGAACGAATTTTGACCCTGAAGGAGGCTCTGGAACAAGCGCGGGGCAAACTCAATTTGTATCTCGACTGTAAAAAAGTGGATTGGGATGCCCTCGGAAGGGAAATCCAGGAGACGGGCATGCAGCAGCAGGTGATCGTTTTTGGGCCGCCGGAGGGGCTGGCCCGGTTGCGCTCCCGCAATGGAAGCCGCATTGCTGTCATGGCCAAATGGCATCCCGCCGATGGCTTCAGCAGCTGGTTGGATTCATTGCAGCCGGACGCGGTGGAAATCGACACACCGGAAGTGACTGCAGCCATTGTAGAATCATTCCATCGCCTCGGGATCAAGGTTCAGGCCAAGGCGCTGGGGGATTGGGATCAGCCGGATTTGTGGGACCGGTTAATCCAAGACCGTGTGGATTGGATCCAAACGGATCTGCCTGAGGAAATCGCGGCCCGGAATTTCCGGCGCGGCACGCCCCGGCGCCCCACCCTGGTGTCCCTGCACCGGGGCGCCAACCGCTACGCACCGGAGAACACCCTGCCCGCTTTCGCCAAGGCCGGGCGTTTGGGCGCCGACTTCGTTGAAATCGATGTCCGCACCACGCGCGATGGCGCCCATTTCCTGCTCCATGACGGAAAGCTGGACCGGACCACCAATGGCAAGGGGGCCATCCGCGAAAAAACCGCTTTGGAGGTGTCCCGGCTGGATGCGGGCGGATGGTTTGGCCCCCGCTTCACCGGGCTGCGGCTGCCCACGCTGGATGAAATGCTGGCGGCCTTGCCGCCGGGGATGCAGCTCTATTGCGATGCCAAAGAGATTGCCCCGGAAACCCTGGCAGCCAGCCTGGAGAAGCGCGGATTGATCGAACGCACAGTGGTTTACCAATCCGCGGATTATCTCCTCCGGCTCAAGCACATCAATCCCCGTCTGCGTCTGCTGCCGCCGCTAGGCCAGCGCAGCGAACTGGACGCCCTGGCCGCCAGGCTTCAGCCGTACGCGGTGGACGCCGATTGGGATAACCTCTCCCAGGAGCTGATTCAACGCTGCCATGCCCTGGGGATCAAAGTGTTTTCCGACGCCCTCGGCCGCAACGAAAAGATCGAGCGTTACTTGCAGGCGCTGGATTGGGGTATCGACTTGATCCAAACCGATTGTCCCCTGCGGGTTTACCGGGCGATGGAATTGCGAGCCTTGAAGCAGCCTCCGCAGTGATGGCACCCAAATACGGTGAGCCCTTTTGTGGGTGCAAAAAAGTGCGCACGCCAATCGGCTGTCTCCGGCTGTCTCCGGCTTGACTCAAAACGGGGGTTTGCGCAGGCTGCCAGCGGTCATGAATGCCAATCTCCTCCCTGACAAACAGTTTGAAACGGCGAACCGCCGATCGGTTTGCATCCTGAGCCTGATCCTGGCGCAGTGGGCCGCGGTGTGGGTTCCCGCCCAACCCGCCCAAAGAGTCATTCCGGACGCGGCGCGGCCATTGCCGTTGACCGCCGTGCGGCTCACGGGCGGGCCGCTCAAGCAAGCCCAGGATTTGAACCGGGATTATCTCCTGAAACTGGAGCCGGACCGAATGCTCGCCTACTTCCAGAAGCGGGCCGGACTGAAACCCAAGGCTGAAGGATACGGGGGCTGGGACGGCGACGGCAAGAACCTCACCGGCCATATCCTCGGCCATTACCTGTCGGCCGCCAGCCTGATGTTGGCGGCCACCGGCGACGCCCGGTTCAAGGAACGTGTCGATTACCTGATCGCGGAGCTGAAGGCCGTGCAGGAGGCCAACGGGGATGGTTACCTGGGGGCGCTGGCCAACGGTCGCGAGCGCTTCGCCGAAGTGGCCCGGGGCGATATCCGCTCCGGAGGATTCGATCTCAACGGCCTGTGGTCGCCCTTTTACGTGCTGCACAAAGTCTATGCCGGGTTGCGGGATGCGTATCGTTTTGCAGGCAACCGCACCGCGCTGGAACTGGAAATCAAGTTCGCCGCCTGGGCGGAAGGGGTGTTGTCCCACCTGGACGAGGCCCAAGTCCAGAAAATGCTGAACACCGAGTTTGGCGGCATGAACGAGGTGCTGGTGGATCTGTATGCCGACACCGGGGACGCGCGCTGGCTCAAGCTTTCCCGCCGTTTCGAACACCAGGCGGTGCTGGAGCCGCTCAAGCGCCATGAGGACCGCCTGGGGGGGCTGCACGGCAATACCCAGGTGCCCAAGCTCCTCGGTTCCCTGGCGCGCTTTTCCTGGACCGGCGATCCGGGCGACGGATTTGCCGCGGGCTTCTTCTGGGACCGCGTGGCAGGCCACCACAGCTACGCCACCGGCGGCCACGGCAAGGACGAATACTTCGGCCCGCCGGATCAGTTGAGCGACCGGGTGGACGGCCGCACCGCCGAGACCTGCAACGTCTATAACCTGCTCAAGATGACCCGCCAATTATTCGCGCTGCGCCCGGATGCCCACTACGCCGAGTTTATGGAACGCGCCTTGTTCAACCACATCCTGGCCTCCCTGGACCCCCAGGACGGGCGCACCTGCTATATGGTTCCGGTGGGCCGGGGGGTGCAGCACGAATACCAGGACATGTTCTCGGGCTTCACCTGCTGTGTCGGCTCGGGCATGGAGAGCCACGCCCTGCACGGCGACGGCCTTTATTATGAGGCCGGAGACCGCCTCTGGGTGACCCTCTACGCCCCCTCCACGGCGCATTGGAAAGCCGCCGGCCTGCGGCTGGAGATGGAAACCTCTTTTCCGGAGGGGCAAATCGCCACCCTCAAACTGAATCTCGAAGCGCCCCGTGAATTGACGCTGTTGTTGCGCCGTCCCGCCTGGGCGGCGGATGGTTTCACGGTGGAGGTCAATGGCGCGAGGGAAACCGTGGCCGCCCGGCCCGGCTCGTTCGTGGAATTGAAACGCACCTGGCAAAGCGGCGACCAAGTGGCCCTGTGCCTGCCCAAGTCCCTCCGGCTGGAGCCAGTGCCGGACAATCCCCGGCGCGCGGCCGTGCTGTGGGGGCCGCTCGTGCTGGCTGGAGATCTGGGCCCGGAAAACGATTTCCCCGCCTGGAAGCCCGGGGCGGTGCCGGTTTTCATGGCCGCGGAGCAACCGGTGGCCGGCTGGTTGAAGCCACTGCCCGGCCAGCCGGGCTGTTTCCGCAGCGAGGGCGTGGGTCGCGACCGGGAGGTGGATTTCAAGCCTTTCTATCGCCTGCACCGCCGCACCTACGCGGTTTACTGGGATTTCTTCACCCCTGCCGAATGGGAGAAAAAATCGGCGGATTACGCCGAGGAGCGCGAGCGCCAGCGCCGCTTGAGCCTGGCGACGGTGGCTTTTGTACAGCCCGGCGAGATGCAGCCGGAACGGGACTTCCATCAACAAGGCGAGGACACCTGGCCGGACCGCGTCCTCGGCCGGCCGTCCCGCCGGGGCAAGCAGTGGTTTTCCTTCGACCTGCCGGTGGAAACGAATCATCCCATGGCGGTCGTGGCCACCTATTACAGCGACGAATGGCGTAAACGCACCTTCGAAATCCTGGTGGAAAACCAGCGCGTGGGGGACCAAGTGGTGGAAAAAGGCGGCCCACCCCGCTTCTTCGATATCCAATATGCCATTCCCGCGGCGCTGGTCCGCGACAAGCAAAAAGTGACCGTCCGCTTCCAGGCCACCCGCGGCAGCGAAATCGCCGCCGTATTCGGCCTGCGGATGATCCGCGCGGACGCGGAACGTTGACCCGACGGCTCCTTATTTGACGCGGTCCGCGTCACGGGCCAGGCGGAAGCCGTTCAAGCCCATCCGGCGGGAGGGGCGCTCGCCGTGGCGGAATCCCGGGCTGTACCAACTGGAAAGGTCTTTAAAGGATCCACCGCGCAACACCCGGAGCCCCGGCAGGTCACCGGCCTCCCGCCCATCGGCGGCCTGGTAAGGATAGGGCGCCAGGAGGCTGGAACACCATTCCCGCACATTGCCGGCCAGGTCAAAAAAGCCCAGGCGGTTCGGGATACCCCGCTCCACCTCCCGGGGCGTTTCCAGGTCAAAAGCCTCGCCGCTTTCCCCGCCCGCCCGTGCGGCGCATTCCCACTCCGCCTCAGTGGGCAGACGGAAGCCGCCACCCACGATCCGGGCATTGAGCTGGCGCACGAACGCCTGCGCGTCTGCCCAGGAGACGTTGTCCATGGGCAACCGTCCCCCGTGGCCACCGCCCGGCTTTCCGGGTGAACCCGAGCCCGCCCCCATCACGGCCCCCCATTCCTCGCGGGTCACCTCGTGGCGAGCCAGGTAAAACGGCGCCACCCACACCGTATGCACCGGCCGGGCATTGGCCAAATCCTCGGCGCCCAAGTCCAACTCCCCGCCAGCGACCAGCAACATGGGAATCCCCAGTTCCACCACCCGCACCGCGCGCGGCAAACCGGTGGGGCCGTCAAAGCTGGCGCCAGCGATTTCAAAACCGGCCAGCCCCGGATTCAGGCGACGCTCGCACATTTTAATCCGGGCCGCCGCCGCGGAGTCCCCGGGAATCTCCTCGCGCGCTTTTTGGAAAGCCCGCCGCGCGGATTCCCAGCGCTGCGCCCGGACGTGCCGCTCCCCCTCCTCCATCCATTGGGCCCGGCGCCGCCAGCGCGCCGCCAACTGTTCGCGGCCTTCATCGCGCGCCGCAAACGGCTTGCGGGGATCGATCAGCGCATGCACGTGATGGCACTCCTGGCAGGCAGCCACCTTCTTTTCCCGGGGGCAGCCCTCCGTGTGGCATGGCCGGCACAGATCCGCGACCGCCGCGCCCCGTGGCCGGTGATCCGGTTTCACATTGTTCCGCTCGTCGCGGACGTGGCCCTGGCTGGCCCCGTGGCAGGCTGGGCAATCCACCCCCCTGGGGAAATGCCCCGAGCAGCCCCATTCCGCCACCGAGATCACATGGCAACGGGCGCATTCCCCGGCGGCCTGGCGGGCATCGGCCTCGGCCGCAGCTGCCGGTGAAACCGCCAGGATCAGGCTCCCCCCAAGCGCCAGCAGAAACCATTTGAAGGTCAGGCGCGCCATTGTTCCTCCAGCCATCGGTAGTGGGGCGGAAGCCATTGATCGCCCAGCAGGGCGGCCAGGCGCTCAGCCGCTTCCAAAGCGGAGTGTTCTTCCGTTTTCCGCTCCTGGCAGCCCGCGAGGGCGCGGTAATTGTCCTCCAGGCATTGGGCTTCGAACATCCCCGTGATGGTGGCCGATACGAAAGGACGGCTGTAAACAAAACGCAGGGCGGCCATGCAAAGGGTCTCATCGGGCAGCCGGTTCAGGCTCTTGGTCAACTCCGCCACCACGGCCGGCAGGACCGCCTGGGTGCTCTCCCGCCAGAGGGCGATCTGCGCAAACTCAGGCGCGGACTGCATCCGGGCGGTCGGATCCAGCTTCACAATGGATCCGGAGGCCAGGGGCTTCATGGCGATGAGCCCCACCTGCCGGCGAATGGCCTCGGGCAGGAACCGGCTGTAATCCCCGCGGGCGTGGATAAAATTATAGGGGAAAAACAGGTAATCCAAGCCCTCCAATTCTTCCAGCGCGGCCAGCATGGTCCGCTCGATGTGGGTGGCAATTCCGATGGCCCGGATTTTCCCAGCGGTTTTTGCCCGGCGCAGCCGGTCCCAGTTTTCCAGCGTCCCCCCGTCGATCTCCGCCGTGTGGAAGCGGAAAAGATCCACATGCCCAAACAATCCGCACGCCCGGTCGATCTGCCGCGGCGTGCATTCGTGGGCCAGCGAGATCAGGATCTTATCCCGCTTTTCCTTCACCAGGCGGGCTGCTGGTTCCCACTGGCCTTCGGTGTCGTAAACGTCCAGGAGGTTGACCCCGAGATCACAGGCGCGTGAAATGATGCGGTCCCGACGCGCCTGGCCCGCCGCCGTGAGCACGGTTTTGCCGGGGCCAGCCGGGATGCGATCCGCGGGATCCGTGTGCGATCCGAAAGCCAGCAAGGACACGTTCAGGCCGGTTTTCCCCAAATTACGATAGGTCATTCCCCCGCGCCGGAACTCGGTCCCCGCGGCCCCGGCAGACCAGGCGGCGCCGAGGGTGGCGCCCAGTAACCCGGTGCTGGCACGCCGGAGGAAATCCCGCCGTGGAAGCGAACCTGCCGCCCCGCGATTCAAACGCAAAACCAATGGCTGCCGGCCGTTATTGTCCATATCATCCTTTGCCTGATCATCGCGCCGATCCTAAACCGAACCGCAGCGCGGCTCAATCCCTGGCTGAATCAGGCCGCGTTGGGCTGGCGGTGCTGCCGCAAAGTCCGCAAGCCGAGGTTCAGCCAGAGGAGGCCACCCACCAGCAGGGCGCAGGGCAAAATGAGGACGGCCAGCTTGAGGTTGCCCAACAGGGTGGAGAGATGGCCGACGATCTCCGGAGACCAGAAATCGCCAAACATGTGGATCATGAAAATGGACATCGCCATCGCGCTGGCCCGCAAGTTGACCGGTACGGTTTCGATGATCAACGTGTTCACCGGACCGGTGCCCAGGAACAACAGGAAGATGGCGATGGCCAATCCCACCATGAAAATGGTTTTTGTCCCGCCCAGGAATGCCCAGGCCGCAAAAGGCACCGCTGCCAGCGTTGACAGGCCCAACGTGAGCGCATAGGCGGCAGGGTTGCGCTGGCGCCAGGCGGTGGCGGCAAAGCCTCCCGCAAAAGTACTGACCAGGCCGGATACGGCGGTAACCACGCCAAAAAAACCACCCGCTTCCTTCAAGGTCATGTGGTGCACGCGCATCAGGTAAGCCGGGCCCCAGAAACTGAAGGCGCCCATGGCGAAGGTGTAAGCCACGTAGCCCCACAACACCAGGTTGAAATCCGGCAGTTTCAAGAGCTTGAAAACGTCCCCCACGCCCGCCTTTACGGCCGCCTCTTTCTGGCAGCCATCAGCCTGGCCGCGCGTTGGCTCCCGGAAAGGCAGCAGCACCACCGCCAGCAGCAAACCAGGCAACCCAGCCACAATGAAGGCGTAGCGCCAACCCCACACTGCAGCTACTTGGGAGCCCACCCAATAACCCAGCGCCGCCCCGACCGGGATGGCCACATAAAACAGCGTCAAGGCATTGTTGCGCTTGGCCGGGGCATAGCTGTCGGAGATCAAACTGGGGCTGATGCTGGCGTAGCTGGCCTCCCCCAGGCCCACCAGGATCCGGCAGGCCAATAAAGCCACGTAGCCGCCAGCCAGTCCGCTCAGGACGGTACCCAGGCTCCAGACCAAAATGCCCGCCGCAATCAGCCATTTGCGGGCCACGCGATCCCCCAGGTATCCGAAAAACGGGGCCGTAAAGAAATAGCCGATCATAAAGGCCGTGTTGATGCGCCCAATCTGGCCATCACTCAGGCGGAAATCGACCCCGATCAACTCCACCACCTGGTTCACCACATAACGGTCCAGGTAGTTGAAGAGGTTCAGCCCGGACAGGATGATCAGTAATCCAAAAGGGGATAGCGTTTTTTCTTTCATAAATCTGCCTTCACCATACCCGATCGGGCCGGAAGCGTGGTAATCGAAAAAATATAATCAGGATCATCCAAATCAATAATGCTGTGGCAGGGCCGAAAAAAGCGGGAGGCCAACTTGCGAAGGCCTCCCGTGCCGTATCCTAATTACGTTTCAGACTCGGCTGGCCGGATTGCGACCAGACGCAGCCAGCAGGCTATTTTGCCAGCCGGTAGAATTTGGCACCATTCGCGGCGCCAATCGTGATGGTGGCCACCCGTTGATCCCCTTGCACCGCCGTCACGGCTGGATCTGCAGCCCAACTGCCGGTGACGCTGGTGGAGGATTGCAGGTTGTATCCGGAGAAGGAAGACGGCCAGGCAATCTGCAGCTGGTTGCCGGTCCGGGAAACCGTCAATTTGGGTGCCGCCGTGGCCCCGGCTTGTGCGCCGATTTTCAACCCTTGGACCAGCAGGCCGGTCGGCCTGGGGGCGCTGGTATTGAACACCATGATGTCGAGGTTGTTTTTGCCCGCCAGGAAACCGCTGGTGATCGTAAAGGCCGCCAGGCTGCCGGTGGCGCCGGCCCGCCGGAAGCCGGGCACCAACTGGTCATTGAGGTAGATATCATGCAGCCCCTCGTCGGCGGCGGTGTTGCCGGTTACGAAGGCATTCGCCGGATCGAAACCGGCGAGATCGAACGTGAGGCGGTATTTATAGAAGCCCACCGATGGCAGCGGATCGGCTTGCGGATCAGCCGCCGGGCCAATCCACTGGGCATCCGCGGGATTGGCCACCCAGGAGGCGGGCGGATTGGCCACCACATAGGCCTTGGTGGAATTCGTATTGGCTGGATTATCCACCAGCAAGAAATGCGGATCAACACCCCCCAAGTCCAGCAACGCGCCACCGGCACCCACGCCTGAGGCGAACGCACCGGCCACCGCCTTGTGCACCTTGAGGGTCGCCGTGCGGCTCGTCTTAACCCCGTAACTATTGCTCACCAGAACGGTGTAGTCACCTCCTTGTGCGGCGGTAAGGCCGTTCAGTTCGAGGGTGTCGGTCGTTTTGCCTGCCAGATCCACCCCGTTGAGCTGCCACTTATAGCTCAATGGATCAGCACCCATCGCGGCCACCGTCAAGGTCACATTGTCTCCCTCCAGGAGCCGGGTGGCGCCTTGCGGCTGGGCAATAATCATGGGCGGGATCTGACCTTCGGGAACCACGCGGATGTTGTCGATCACCAGGGAACGGTCGGTGCCTGCTTCCGGGGCATGCTCAATTTTCAAGACCGCTTCCGTGCCGGCGGCGGTAAACACAACCTGCTTCACCGGGTAGGGGTTGGATCCCCCAGCGGGAAGGAGGACTTCTTCGAGCAGCACCGCATCGTCCACGCTGACTTTGAGCGTCGTGGAGATGGTGCCACCGCAACAATTGCGCGGATTGGCCCAGACCAGCACGGTGTATTTTTTGTTTTGGGTCAAGCCCGTCAGCGTTTGGCTCATGGAGCCCGCATTTTGCATAAAGACTACGGCGTCCTGATCCGGGTTGGCGCCATTATCCGAGAAGGGATCGCGCCCGCGCACATTGATGCCGTAACCGCTGGCTTGGAAGGTCCAGCCCGCCAGGGCGTTGGGCTGCAGGTAACCGACGCCGCCAATAATGGTACCGCTGGCCTCGAAGCTGGGATTGCGAACCACAATATCCACCGGATCCCGCTGCACAATATTGACCGCATCCAGCAGCAAGGTGACATCCCCCTGGGCCGTGGTATTGAACTCCAGCAAACTGGCGGCGGAGGCAGCTTTGAAGGCCACATTGGTGAAATAGAAAGGAACCCCCTGGTCGGCTGCAGCACCCGCCGGCAAAATGTCCACTATTTTGACCAGTTCTGTGCCCGCCAGTTTAACCGAGAGATCGAGTTTGCCCGTGCCGCCACCGGCGCGCGCATTGTAATAGAATTGCAGCCAGTAATTCTCACCCGCGGTCAGCCCGGTGATGGCCTGGGAGAGAGATTTGGTCCCCTGCAGAACGGCCACCTGGGTGCGATCGGGAGTCGCTCCATTATCGAAAAACGGCTGCGTATTATTGTTCACCCCGGAACCACCGGTCCAACCCAGGATCTCACCATAGCCCACCCCGCTCGGGGCGACGGCGCTTTCGAAACTCGGATTTTTCACAAAAGAGGTAACCACCCAAGTGGTGAGGGTATCCAAAACCTTCAGGGTCGCACTATCCACCACATCCAACAACGCCGATCCGCGGGCGTTGCCCTTCATCTCAAAAGTTTGCGTATCCACCCCGTTTTGGGTGAAGTGGAGGGTCAGGATGCCATCGGAATCGGCGCCCACCAAGCTGGCCACTGCCGGAGACAGGCTGCGCAATTTGATGTCAAACGAGCGGACGATCAGCAATTCACGCGGCACCGTCAAGGTCACCGTCACGTTCTGGCCCGGGGAGATTTCCGCCACACTGGGGCTGATCGCCAAGGGGGGTAAAGGCACGGCGGATTCTCCGATCACCCGCACATCGTCCAACAACAAAGTTTGATCGCCGGAGGCGGTCTGGGCAATGGTGATTTGCGCACTGAAATCGGTGGCGGTGAAGGTCACCGTTTTGGTTTTATAGGGATTGGTGCCACCCACCGCGGAGACGTTTTCCTCATAGAGCACGGTGGCGCCAGCCGAAACCTTCAAATGCGGCGAGTTACCAGTCTTGGCATTGTAAGCGAAGCTCACTTGATACGGTTTGCCCGGGGTGATGCCACTGATCACCTGGCTCAAGGAGCTTTCACCGTTCAGGAACGCCACATGGTTCTGGTCGGGAGCCGTGCCGTTATCGGCATAGGTGCCGGTGCCATCCGTGTTATTTACCCCAAAGGTGCCGGTGCCCTGCCAACCCACCAAACTGGCCAAAACGCCGTCATTGGGCACATCGCCGCTGGCTTCAAAGCTGGGGTTGCTGACCACCACATTACCTTTGTCGCGCGGCACGATGGTCACTGCGTCATACAGGGCGGTGCTGTCACCGGTGACCGCCAGCGAAAACACCAGATCTCCGGTATCCACCTCGGGCGTGAAGGCAAAGGAGGCAAAGTAGTAAGGCTGGTTCTTGTTTTTGGCTGGCTGAACATTGACCACCTTGCCGACTTCCACATTATTGAAACTCACGGTAATATCCACTTTTCCCGATCCCAGCCGGGCATCGTAGTAAAATTGCACCCAATATTGCTGGCCGGGCGTGAGGCCGGAAATCGTCTGCGATAACGTGCCATTGCCCTGCTTGAAAGCGACTTGAGTCTGATCGGGTATCGTGGTGCCGGTGTTATGGAACGGCCCGGAGTTGTCGTTGCACCCGCTGCCACCTTGCCAAAGGTCGATGGCACCGTAATGCGGCCAGGTGGTGTTAATGTTACTTTCAAAGCTGGGATTTTGCACAAATCCCGCGCTCACCTGTATCTGGTTTACCGCCGCGAGCAGCGCCAAGGCCGCCATGCGCCGGAGGGTTTTTAGGATATGCATAGGGTTGTTTCTCGATATGTGGTTGAGGATTGATCTAGGGTCTGGTTAACCGCCCATCAATGGGATCTGGCAGGCATGAACCTTGCGCACGTGAAAAGTCACAAACACGTAATGGTTCTGTGCAGCGTGTGGTTCCCATGATGGTTATTTTGAACTGAAACCCCGGATTGTCAAATCTGATAATTTCTTTGATGGCCGATCATTGAGCATAATTCACGATTGTAGCTACATTTATTTTACCTCCTCGGGGGAGGAAAATAGCGCGAGGCCCCCGGTCCGAAGGCCCCCTGGACAGGGCTCGCAAGGCCCGGAGATGCTTTTACTCAACCAGCGGCGCGCGGCGCTGGCGGGTGGTCGTCCAAGCCCCAGGCCAGGAGGAGCGCCGCCGCCAGGATGAGGGCCCCCGTGCCAAAAGTGCAGGCGGAGGCGCGGGCCGGGAAATGGTCCTTGATCAGGGCCGCCAATTGTGGGCCAAGGATGCCCGCCAGCGACCAGGCGCTCAACATCGCCCCATAGGCCACCGGCATGCGGCGCGCTCCGTAAACCTCCAGCACAAACGACGGCATCGTGCCAAAACCGCCCCCGTAACAGAGCAGGATATAGCAGACCAACGCGCCGAAGACCCATGGGCTTTGCACCCAGGGCAAACCAGCCAGCACCACCACCTGCGAACCCAGGATAATCCGGAAAGTCCGGGCCCGTCCCAGGCGGTCAGAAAGCCCGCCCCACCACAACCGGCCCACGCCGTTGAACAACGAACTGGCGCCGATCAACGTGGCTCCCGCGGCCGCCAGCCCGGCGGCCGTTTGCTCCGGCTGGCGTGCTTTCAGCAACTCCTGGACCATGGGGGATTGGAAGCCTATGAACATGATGCCGGCGGTGATATTGCCAAAAAACACCAGCCACATCCGGGCGAATTTCCCGGACCGCAGCCATTCCCAGTGGCTGCCCGAATCCAGTCCGGTCACGTAGCCTGCGGAACTGGAGGCCATGCCCGCCGGCGTGAACCCGGCCGGCGGATTCTGTAAAAACATCCCGGCACCCACCGTGCCGGCCAGCAACACCAAACCCAGGCAGCTGAACACCTTGACCAGGCTGCCTCCAAACCAGCCCATCAAGACCGGGGCCAGCACCTTGGACATGACCAACGCCCCCAAGCCGAAACCCATCACCACCAGGCCGGTGACCAGCCCTTTCTTATCTGGAAACCATTTCGCAGCGGTGGCCACCGGGGTCACATACCCAAGCCCCAAACCGATGCCGCCCACCACCCCAAAGCCGAGGTAAAACAGCGCCCGGCTGCCCACCGCCAAAGCGCCGGCGGCGGCCAGGTAACCCAGGCCATACAATACTCCGCCAGCCACCGCCAGCCGGGCCGGCCCATAACGGCCCAGGTTGAGCCCGCCCCAGGCGGCCGCCAGCCCGAGAAAACAGATAGCCAGGCTGAAAGCCCAGGCCGCCTGGCTCTGGCTGCACCCGAACTCCGCCACCACCGGCTTTTGGAAAAAGCTCCAGGCATAAACCGTCCCGAGGCACACCTGCAACAATGTGCCCGCCATGGCCACCCGCCAGCGATTTGATTCCATGTTTTTCAACTTTGCTCCCGGCCGTTTGCCGCCATCAAAGTGTAAGCGGGGCGGGCCAGTGTCAAGGCGCGGGGCGGATTGCAGGAATTCCATCTCCCACCAGCCAGGCGAAGGAACCGGCCGGCGCATGAAAGCGGCTCAAGGGGGCCGTCCGTTGGTTTTCAATCGCCGCACATTGAAAACGGCACATACGCTGGTGGGGGAGGTGCGCCAGACCAACGCGCAAAGTTCAGGATCCGCCATCTTTTCCCCGCGACTGGCTCCCGGACACTTCCATCCGCCCGCCCCCCGGACGGCAGTGAATTGGTATTTTACAGGAATCCTGCACCACGGCAGAATGAGTCCCACTTGCACCATGAATACGCTATCGACAACCCGTTGGGCATGGCTCCTGAGCTTGAACCTTTCTGCCGCCGAGCCGCTGCCCGGGGCAAATCCCGCCGACCATTTACCGCCGCATATCCAGCGCATCACCTGGTTTGGCGAGCGCGCTGACTGGTCCCACGATGGGCAGCGGCTGCTCTTTCTCTCAAAAACCTTCGGGGATGCCCTGGAAATCGATCTCACCACCCGGGGCGTCCGCAACCTGACGGCTCATTACCCGCACCATGGTTATACCCGGGCGCTCTACCTGGCCAACGGCGATATTTTGCTCTCGGGGCCGGAGGCGTTTGATCCAAAGCGGCCCGGCGAGGCGCGCACCCAATGTTTTCTGTATGTGTTGGATAAAAACCTGTCGCGCCCCGCCCAACCGCTCGGCACCAAATGCAGTGAAGGTCCGGCGGTTTCGAGAAAGCGGATGCACCTGGCCTGGACCCACGTCGCCGCCGAATACCCTCAGGAAATGCCGCCCGGTTCATCGCGCATGCAGGAGGCAGACCTGGTTTATGAAAATGGCCAGCCCAGGCTGGTGCATCAGCGCCTGATAATCGGCAGCCGCGACCTGCCCTTTGCCTGCACTCTGGAGACCCAGAATTTCCGGCCGCCCCAGGAAACCGAGTTGACGTTCAGCGCCTACGGCTACCAGGGCACCGAGGTGTGCGGCATAGACCTGGCCTCGGGCAAAATAACCAACTACTCCCAGGCGCCGGGCCAATATGACGAGCCGGAAGGCATCTTTCCCGACGGCCAATTCACTTTGGTCGAGTGCGACCGCCAAAACCACCTGGGCGCAGGCCACATAGACCTGTGGAAACTCAAGCTGGATGGCAGCGGCCAATCTGAGCGACTGACCTATTTCAGCGACTACCCCGGCTTCAAAGCGTCCAATCCCGTGGTGCGGGATGACGGCCAGCAGATCGCCTTTCAACTGGCGATGTCCCGCGACGCGGCGGGTGTCGGCTACGGGATTTTCGTTTTGGATTTGGCCAAAAGGGAGCCCGCCGCCGCCCAATCCCCGGCCCGTTCCGCAGCCGCCGGCCCGGCGGCCTTGCTGAATGAGCAACGGATGCTGATGGTCAACGGCCGGCCCCGTTTTATCCTGGGCCTCTACGAGCACCCCCAGGAGGAGGCCGTGCTGAAGGAAGCGGTTGCGGCCGGCTTCAATCTTTTCCAATGCGCGCCTGAAACGAGCGCGCTGGACCGCATTCACCGCCTGGGCGCCCTGGCCTGGGTGAACTTGGGCGGCGCCCTGGATTTGAGCGAGGAGGCAGCCAGCCGGCGCCAGCGCCTCACCGAAACGGTCCAGCGCTTGGGGAATCATCCGGCTTTGCTGGTTTGGGAAGGCCCGGACGAAATCCTCTGGAATAATTGGTGGGTGAATATGGAGCAAATCCGCCCGGAACTGGATGCGATGCGCGCCGTGGCGGAAGGAAAGCCAGGCTGGGAAACCTTGAGCCGCCAGGCCCGCGATTTTTTCGAGCGCGGGCTTTACGCGGATTTTGAAAAAGCCCGGGCGGAGTTCTGGCTGAAATCCGGCCAGCCTTCCCCCCATGCCGGAATCCGCATTGACGATGCGCCCGCGCGGGTCCGCCAGCGCGCCAGCGGCATTACCGCCGGCATCCAACTGGTGCGCGAACTGGATGCCCGGCACGTGATCTGGCTGAACCATGCCCCCCGCAATTCCCTCGCCGACCTCCGCCTTTATAACCAGGAGGCGGATATGGCTGGGTGCGACATTTACCCGGCCCCGGCCAACCTGGCGGTGGGCCACAGCGATCTGCCTGACCTGGGCCTCACCGCGGTGGGGGCCTATACGGAAAGAATGCGCCAGGCCGCGCCCGGAAAAGCCTGCGCGATGGTACTGCAAGGATTCGGCTGGCGGGATTTGAGGAAACAGATCAGCGAGCACGAGACGGCGGTGGGGATTGGGCGGCGGCCGACCTGGGCCGAATCCCGCTTCATGGCCTACGAGGCGATCATCCATGGAGCCAATGCCATCCTCTACTGGGGCACCGCCTATCTCAAACCGGTGGAGGACGACGGATCGCCCACCAAAGGCCGGCCACGCCTCTGGAGCGGCCTGTTGCGTGTCGTTCAGGAACTCCGGGCGCTCGAGCCAGCCCTGGTCGCGCCTCCGCTGCCACCCCCCTCGGTGCGCCAGGCCGAAACCTGCGGATCGATCGATGGCCACGGCATCCTCTGTAGTTTAAGGAGCGTTGGGGATGATTTCGTCCTCCTGGTGGTCAACGAAACCGGCGATGGCCTGCGTTTTTCCCTCGCGAACTTGCCGGCGAAGCTCGCTGGCCGAACCCTCCACCGGCTTTACTCGCCGGAGGAACATCGCCTGAGTGGCCGGGAATTTTCCGATGGCATCCGGCCGCGCGAGGTCCATGTCTATGCCACCTCCCGGCGGTTTGAAGATCCGGCCTTGAAAAGCCAATAGCAGGGGAAGCTGATATCATGCACACTTCAAAAATCGATTTCCGTTCAGCCGGTCCTGGCGGACGGTTTGATGGTGATGGCCAGACTCCGGACCAGGATCGGCCGTCCGGGAAGTCCCCCATGGCCAAATGGCTGGCCTGCCTGCTGCTGGCTTTATCGGCGGGCCATTCATCCCCCTTTGGCAAATCGGCCGCCGCCCAACCAGGCACCAACCAACCGCTGGCAAAACCGGCCATCCGGCGTCCGGAAATCCGCGTTGTGGACCAGGGCGAATCCCAGCGCAACGCCGGCGAATGCCGGGCCACGCTCGTCAGTTCCTCCGTCAATCCACCCGCAGCTTTTCCCGGCTACGGCGGATTTGTCGGCTGGGAATCGCCGGTCATCCTCAGCAATGGCGATTGGCTAGTGGGATTCAACGCAGGCTACTGGCACGCCTCCGCCCCCACCCCGCTCCACTATCCGGCCAAAACTTTGGAGGAATACTACAAGCTGGGCCTGCCCAAGGGCATCGTGGCCCCGACCGGCGGCCGGGCCCTGATCATCCGCTCGCGCGACCAGGGAAAAACCTGGAGCCTGCCAGCCACACTGGTCGATACCCCCGCCGACGACCGGCACCCGGCCTTCGTGGAACTGCGCGATGGCACCCTGCTTTGTTCCTTCTTCTCCTACATGGGCGAACCGGAGAACGGGGACCTGAGCCAGGCCCCGGAATTGGCCGCGCGAGTGCACCTCATCCGCTCCTTTGATGGCGGACGCTCCTGGGAAGCGAAGCCACGCCGGGTCCAGACGCCATTTCTTTACGATGAAACCGATGGCCCCCTGGTGCGCATGAAGGACGGGTCCGTGCTCATGGCCATCAATGGCCGTCCCCAGAGCGGCCCGCCCGACCAAGCGGCGGTATTGCGGTCCACGGATCAGGGACGGACCTGGAATCTGCTGGCCACCATCCAGACCAGCCACGACCTTCAGGAAATCACCGTGGCCGAACTACCCGATGACCGGCTCGTCCTGATGGCCCGCCCCGAAGGGGATATCAGCTGGTCGGAGGACCATGGGCACACCTGGACACCGCCCGTGACTTTTGGGCTGCGAATGTTTGCGCCGAGCCTTTATGTGCTGCGCGATGGCACGCTGGTTTGCCTGCACGGCTCCTATGCGCCGGGGCACGGCGGTCTCCGCCTGATATTCAGCACGGACGGCGGCCTCACCTGGACGGCGCCCGCCAAGGACCACGGATTCCTGGTGGACCAGGCTTATGGTTACGGCAAGGCGGCGGAGTTGCCAGATGGCTCATTATTCATCACCTACCTGGCCACGGGGGGCCACCGTACGGAAGACGCCCGGAACAATTCCATCCGTTGCATCCGCCTGCGAGTGCGGTCCGACCACACCGGCATCGATCTCCTTCCCGCCCCCAATCGAACGCCTTAAGCCGTTTTTTGCCGTTGGAAAAAAGGGATTACGCCGCAGATTATTGCGCCAGACGGGGCTTGAACCCTGAGTGCCGATCTGACAGGGAGTGCAGTGAATGACGAATGTCTGGCGCAAAAAGAACCTGCCAGCACGATGGAGGCAATGGCCTGGATAGGCCTGAACGACTTTGGGGATTTTCGCCTGCTTCCACAAACCCAACGCGGGAGCAATAATCCAGCCCTGGGCAGGTGCCAGTCGGAAGCCTGTTTCTCCTGGGCTGGGGCATGCAAAGCCAAAGCCCCAACCGCCCCAGCCTGATGGCCACCCTTAAACAGGAATGTCCAGGGAGGCCAGACGGTCACCCAGCCGCCCCTGATCAAACCGGGCCTGCTGGAATATCGGCAGCAGTTCCCGGTAAATGCGGACCTGCGCGGGATTGGGATGGCTGATGCTTTCGACCTGGTGAATTTGGTCGATCCGGTCAAAGCCGTTCCACAAGCCGCAGGCCACGGCCGCCACCGCGGCGGCGCCGAGGGATCCTGCCTCCTGCCCAATGTTAGTCTTAACGATGGCGATCTCGAGGGCATCCGCCAGGATTTGCCGCCAAAGCGCGCTGCGGCTGCCGCCGCCCACGACCACCAACTCCGGGCTGGTGTCCCCCAACCGCCGCAATTCATCGAGCGCCAAGCGCAAATTCATGGCGATCCCTTCCAATGCCGACCGGATGAGGTCGGCCTGACTGTGGCCCAGGTCCAGCCCCAGAAATGCGCCGCGGATATGGGCGCTCGGCTCGAGCGAGGAACCTCCGGCCAGGCTGGGATTGAACAGCAGCTTCCTCGCCCCCGCCGGCGAACGTGCAGCCAGGGCGGTCATCAGCTCGTAGGGGTCGGCACTCTCCACCCGGGCTTGGGCGGCCAGATTGCCACAGAGCTGGTCCCGCACCCAGCGGAGCGAAGTACCCCCCGAAAAGATGGCCACCGCGGAGGTGAACATGCCGGGGATGACATGCGTAAAAACGTAAGGTTTGACAGCGTCATCCAGCAACGGCTGTTTCGAGGAGGCCGCGATCCACATGGAGGAACCGAGCGAAGCATAAATGCGCCCCGCGGCGATATTGCGCGCCCCCAGGGCCATGCAGGAGTTATCCACCCCGCCGGCAGCCACCAGGATGGACCGTGGCAGCCCCAAGGCTTCAGCAGCTTCAGCCGTCAACTCCCCCAGGATTTCGGTGGATGGAACGATCTCGGGAAAAATCGACCGCGGCAGTTCCGCCGCAGCCAGCAGTGCATCCGAGTAGCCCCACCGCAGCAGGTCGAAAACGCCCGTGCCGGAGGCATACGAATAATCAGTGGCGATCCGCCCGGTAAGCCGGTAGTTGATATAATCCTTGGTGCCAATCACTTTGTGGATGCGGGCGAACATCTCCGGTTCACAATCGCGATACCACAGGATCTTGAAAATCGTGTAATGCGCGGCCGGGAAACCATTGCCCGTGAGCCGATACCACTGGGTGGGATCGGCCCGGGTGAAAAAGCGCGCGGCTTGGGCCGCCGGCCGTTTGTCCGACCAGATGGGGGTGGATGCCCGGAGCAGCCGGCCATCCGGAGCCAGCGGCACACACCCCAGGCTGTGCCCGGAAATCGCCAGGGCCTGGATGGTCCGCGGATCGGCGGCGCCACCAGCCAAAAGCTGGCGGGTGCTCTGGACCACGGATTCCCACCAAGCCTCCGGCCTTTGCTCATGCCAGCCGGCTTGCAGGAACTCCGTTTCGTAGGGCACGAACACCGAGGCCAGCAACCGTCCCTGGGAATCGTAGAGGGAGGCCTTGTTGCCCCCCGTGCCCAGATCGTAAGCGAGGAGTGTTTGCGTCATGTCACACCTCTATGCCATCGGCCACCAGGGCGCATTCATCAAGGATGCGGGTCCCGGTCGCCAACCCCACACCAAACCGGCTGACCCCGAGGCGGATCATTTCCACGATCGTTTTCAAGTCGCGTACGCCGCCCGCCGCCTTGACTTTGGCCGCACCACCCACCGCGGAATGGATCAACCGGACGTTGTGCAGCGTGGCCCCGGTGGGCGCCCAACCCGTCCCGGTTTTGACATAGGCAGCACCCGCCTGGACCGCCAGCTGGCTACCCCGGACAATTTCCTCATCACTCAAATGGTGCGCCTCCAGGATTACCTTGACGGGCACTGAGCCGGCGGCCTGGACCACAGCTTGGATATCCTCAACCACGCAACGGTCCTGCCCGGAGCGGAGCCTGCCCACGTTGATCACCATGTCCAATTCGGACGCCCCGGCGAGCAGTTGCTCCTTCGCCTCGGCGACTTTGATGGCCGTGCTATGGCCTCCCGAGGGAAAGCCCACCACGGCGCCCGCGCCCACCTCCGGAGCATCGGCCAGCAAGGCTTTGAGCTCGGGGAAGTAGCCGGGCAGCACGAAGGCGCACACGCAATGATACTGGCGGGCGGCCGCCGCCAAGCGCCTCACTTCGGTGATATCCACCTCGGCGCGGACCGCGCTCAGATCCATCATTCGCGCCAGTTGCCGGGCCGTCAGCTTCATGGACGCACGCTCATTTCTTGACGCCGAAGGCCGCTTCAAAAGCGCTGGCGATTTCGGGATGGACCTTGGTATTGATGCCATCCCGGTCGTAGGCAAATCCCAGCAGATCCAGATCGTGTTTCAACTCCACAATCTCCGCTTCCGGGCTTACCCGCGGCGGAACGCTTCGCGAAAGCGGTGTCAGCCAGGCGTTGAGCGTGTGGCCGCCATCCACCATCAGGTCGTGGCCAGTCACGTAGTTTGAAGCCGCCGAAGCCAGGAAGATGACCGCTCCGTATAAATCCTCCGGCCGCTCGACATGCCCCATGGGCGTGAGATCCCGGATGCGTTGGCGGACTTCCAGGGGGGTGGAGGCATGCATCGAGGAGAGCACGTAGCTGGGGCTGATGCAATTCACGTTGATGTTGAACCGGCCCCATTCCGCGGCGAGGGTCTTGGTCATATGCACCACCCCGGCCTTGGAGGAGTCATAGGAGGCATTGCAGTTGGCAATCGTGGCGGACATCGAGGCGATGTTGATGATCTTGCCCTCCGTGGGGGTCTGGCGGATCATTTGCCTGGCCTCGGCCTGGGCGCAAAGAAAAACGCCGGTCTGATTGACGGCGATCACCTTATCCCATGCCTCCTGCTCAATCTCCTCGTCCGCACCGAGGATGGCAATCCCGGCATTATTGACCGCAATGTCCAACCGACCGAACTCGGCCACCACCCGGCTGACCATGTCCTGGATTTGGCCGCGTTGGGTCACATCGCAGGCGGCAAAGATCGCCTGATGGCCTTGGGCCCGGATTTCCTGTGCGGTTTGTGAACCGGCCTTTTCGTTCCGGTCCACAATCGCCACTTTGGCCCCGGCACGGGCCAACGCCACTGCACAACCCCGGCCAATGCCCACCGCCGCGCCGGTTACCAGGGCCGTTTTTCCGGTCAAATCGAATAACGACAAGTCTGCCATAAAGGTTCCAATAAGATTCGAGTGTCAGTTGGGTTGCCCGGCGCCAGGATTACAGTTTGGCTTTCGGATTGGAGAAACGCAAACCGTCCATATCGTGGAAGGTTCCGTATTCGGTGACCAAGGCGCCCTCGGGGCCGGCGACCATGAAATGGAAAGCCTCCAGGCGGTTGAGGTGCCCGATCTGGTCGATCCCCAGGGGATTGCAGCGGCGCGACTTGACCACTTCCCGCTGGCTCTTGGGGATTTTCGCGATCAACTCCGGGGTGGCATCGCCTTCGCCAAAGGTATAGATCATGCCCTTCCGGGGCTGCCAGGATTCCATCTTGGCGGCACCTTTGGCGGTGGGGAAATGCGCGTGCTCCGGAATCATCTGCCCGGGGAGCAGATAAATTTCATGGCCGAAATAGTTGAAGTCCTGCCGGTTGAGCCAAAAAATCCCCGCCATGCCAACCTGCGCAAAATCCCCCAAATTGAAATCAAGGATCCACATCTCCTTTTTCAGCGTGTCTGAGACCGGGTAATGGAACCGCCGGAACATGTCGTAGTAAGCCTCCCGCGCCTTTTCCACCTGGAATTTGCCGCTGGCATCATAAAAATCTGCGTTGGTGTAATTCTTGACCGCCGGGGATTCTGACTGGTTTTGCGCCATAGTGGTAGTGCCGCCAAGGGCTGCCCCCGCCGCCGCTGCCAGGCCGCTGGCAATCAGGGAACGCCGGGGGATGTTGTTATGTTTATTCTCGTTTACAGGTGTTCCGTGTTCGTTCATGGAAATACGATCCTTCAGCAGCATGCGCTTGTCGAGACTGAAATGGTGGCTGGGCAACGGCTTCAGGCGGCTCCTGCCCGAGGCGCTATGCCAACGCGCCACCCGGATCCGCTCAGAGTTTTTCGGCCATGATACGCCTGACCTCCCCATGGAGCCGGATTTTGAATTCACGCGGATTGGCGCAGCGGATCCGGTAGCCCGTGACCTTGCCTTGATCCCACTCGATGTCCACGACCGCGCCACCGCGGGCGCGCAGGCCGGTCACTTTGCCAACCGGCCAGGCCTTGGGCAGGGCCGGCAGCAGATGGATTTCTCCGGCATGGCTTTGCAGCAGCATTTCGCACACCCCCGCCGTGTAACCGAAATTGCCATCGATCTGGAACGGCGGGTGGGCGTCGAACAAGTTGGCATACACTCCCCCCCCGTCGCTGTAGTTCATGCGAGTGTCCCCCACCAAACGCAGCAGGTTGCCGATGAGCTTGTAAGCGCGGTCCCCGTCTTGCAATCGCGCCCAGAGATTGACCTTCCACGCCGTGCTCCAGCCGGTGCTGATATCGCCGCGGGCGTTCAGGGAAACCCGCGCCGCCTCGGCCAGCTCCGGTGTGGTCGCCGGAGTGATCTGGCGGCCGGGATGCACCGCCACCAAGTGGGAGAGATGCCGGTGGGTATCTTTGGGATCATCCCGATCCACCATCCATTCCTGCAACTGGCCCCAGCGGCCGATTTTTGGCCCCAGCAGCTGGTCCCGTTTCGCGGCCAGCAAAGCACGGAATTCGGAATCAATGCCCAGAACCCCGGAGGCCTCCACCGTGTTATTGAACAAATCCCAGATGAGCTGCTGATCGTGCGAAACCCCATCCTCCCGCGGGCCGTGTTCGGGTGAGTAGCCATTGGGGGCGACGAGGGCGCCATTGGGCAGGGTTTTGAGCCGGTCCAGCCAGAATTCACAAACCTCCTTCATCATCGGATAGGCCAGCGAGCGCAGATACTCCTGATCACCAGTGAACGCATAGTGGTCCCACACATTCTGCATGCACCAGGCACTCCCGGATTCCACCCAATCCCACGTCGAGCCGCCAAAAAGCCCATTCTCCGCGCGCATTGTCCAACCGCGCGTGTGGAAGGCCTCCCGGGTGGCCGCTTGACGGACCTCGCGGATGGAATTCAACCAGTTGGCGTAAGGCATGAAGCATTCGCCCAGGTTCGCCTGGTCGGCCATCCAATAGTTCATTTGCACGTTGACGTCCGTGTGGTAGTCACACCGCCAGGGCGGCTGGGTGGAATTGTTCCACAAACCCTGCAAATTGGCCGGCACGGCATCGCGCGAGGAGGCGATCATCAAGTAGCGGCCGTATTGGAAGAGCAAGCCTTCCAGTGCCGGATCCCGGGCGCCACGGGAGCAATTCACCAGCCATTGGTCGGTCGGCAGTTGGCTGGCCGATGGCCCAAGCTGCAAAGTCACGCGGTCGAAAAGTTTCCGGTAATCCGCCTCGTGCGCCGCCAGCAGGCTCGGGTATGGGATCCGGGCCGCGGCGTCCAACTGCGTGGTCAAACTCGCGTGGGGATGCTCGCCGCGCCAACCCCGGCTGCGATCCCTCACAAAATCGGTTCCCGCCTGAATCAGCAGGGTGAGGACATCGACTCCCTCGAACCGGATCAAGCCCTCCGCCTCCTGTAACGAACCGCCCTCGTGGAGCACCAGTACCTGGGCCTCATAATCCAGCGCTATGGCATACTTCCGGGCCTTGTCCGAACCAAACTGATAACCTGCCAGGCTCCCGCGGGAAGTCAGCCGATTGCCTTCCGCCCGGATCGTGCCGCGATGGAGATCCGTCAACTGCACCACTCCGGTATGGGCGCCCGGTTTGTCCGCCGTAAAACGGGCCACCATCACGTTGCCGGGGTGGCTGGCAAAAAACTCGCGCCGAAAGTTGATTCCGTTTTGGGCATAAGAAACCGTGTGGACCGCGCGTTGGAGGTCGAGTTCCCGCCGGTAGGAGGCAGCCGGTTTGTTTTCGACCCGGCCTAGTTCGATCTCGGCCACCTGAAAATGCGTGGGTGAGCCGTGGTCGGAAAAGGTGAACCGGTAATGCTGGAATTTCTGGCTGTTTTTAAACGTGTATTCTTTTCGTTGATGGCGCCCCGGAAAAGGCGGCTCGCCGGTGCGCTGATCCAGGAGGGTCCAAGTCCGGGCATCGTTGGATCCTTCCAACGTCCACGTTTTTGGATCGCGGTTGGGCAGATCGTTGGCCGAAGTAAAAGCGTAAGACGAAACCACCAACCCTCCCGGACAATGCCCGATCCATACGGCCGCACGATTGCCGTGTTCCATGCACCACTTGCTGGCAGGGTTCCGATCGGCGCTGGCGGCCACCGATTCTCCGCCAGGCGAAGTCTGGCCACTGGTGCATTCAACCGAGGAAAGGCCGCCTCCGCCAAAGTCTACAAACACATCGCCAAATCCCTGGTAGGCGCCGGTGGTTGTTTCATCGCCGATCCAGAGGCTGGATTCATTGAACTGGATTTGCTCGCGTTGGATACCGCCAAAAACCATGCCTCCGAGCCGCCCATTGCCAATCGGCAGCGCTTCGGTCTCCCAATTGACCGCAGGCTTTTCATACCAGAGTTTCAATTCCGCGGAGGCGGCACTCGCCAATCCGGGGACCAGGCTGAACGCCAGCGCACAAGCGCCGGCGATTTTTAAGGGACTGAATCGGGTTTTCATGGGTCGTCGTTTCCGTGTTGCCAGCCCACGCTAGGCGGTTGCAGGCTTGCGTCAATGCGAAATAACGGCCAACCATAAGGGACGTATGATGAACCACCTGCGGCTCAAAATAATCCTGTGCGGTCTTTGGGTGGCCTGGGGGGCGCGCCTGAGCCTGCCCGCGGAACCTGGCCTGGGCCAGCCTTTGTTACTCAGCCGGGGGGAGATCCACCGGGTCTCCAACATGCACGGCCTCCAGGCAGCCCTGGAAACAGCCAACCGCTCCCAATCGGCAACCACCCTTTTGCTGGCCGACGGAACCTATATTCTCGATGTGCTGGCCTTGGATATCCAATGTCCCGGCCTGATCATCCGGGGAGCCAGCGGAAACCGCGATGCGGTAATCCTCCGCGGGCCGGACGAGGGAACCAACGCGGCGGCGGCCAACGTGTTTCTGGTCTCGGCCAATGAGGTGGTGATCGCCGACCTTACCCTCGGGTATTGCCGCCACCACGGCATCCAGGTGCGCGGGGAGCATCCTTTTCATGTCTCAGGTTTACGAGTGCATAATTGCCGGATTCTCAATTGCAACCAGCAGTTCATCAAAGGCTCCTCCAGCGAGAGTGACCCGCTGGGCGCTGCCGATGGCATCATCGAGCAATGCCTCTTTGAGTTCACCAGCGGCTGGGCTTGGCAATTCTACACGGGCGGCATTGATATCCATAAAGGTGTCAACTGGGTGGTGCGCGACAATTTATTCCGAAACATCCGCACTCCGGGCGGCCAGCCAGGCATTGCGGAACACGCCATTCACTTTTGGAAACGCTGCCCCACCCGCGAACAAAACATTGTCATCGAGCGTAATTGGATCATCAACTGCGACCGGGGGATCGGCCTGGGCCTGGGCAGCGCCGGTGGGGGCCATCAAGGTGGCGCCAGTGCCATCCGCAACAATATGGTGTTCAACGATGGGGCCGGACCCCATACCGATGTGGGCATTGGCCTGGAGCATGCCTCCCATGTCCGCGTGGATAACAACACCGTGATTATTGAAAAATATTGGGCACCGATGGAATACCGCTTCGCCGGCAGCTCCAACCTCGTTTTTCGGAACAACCTGGTGAACCGGCCGATCCAACTGCGCGACGGGGCGCCACTGGCTGCGCAGGCGAATAATCTGGAACGGTTTGAGCCAGCCTGGTTCCAGGATTTCCAGGGGGGCAACTTGCGCTTGTCTACCGCCGCCAAACCCGCCCTGGACCAGGGAACCACCTTGGATGATTTTCATGAGGATGTGGATGGGCGCCCGCGACCGCAAGGAACCGGCTGGGATATCGGCGCAAGCGAATGGCACTCCGGAATGCCATCCAAGACGCCACCGCCGCGCCCGAAAGCGAGCCTTGGCCGGGTTCGTGAAAATTTTTTGGCGGAAAAGTAATGGCGCCGAAAAAATGTATTGTACGACGAGGAGTGAGCCAAAGTTCCCTTGTGATTGGGATCATTCACGAATGCCAAAGCTTTGTCCAAAAGGTCCAGACAGCCCAACTCAGCCCATGCATGAACCCGGCCGCGCGACAGCCACTCATCCAAGCTCGACGTTCCACGGTGTTGGCGGCACACTGTTTTCCCATGATGCTGAACCTCGCTAAAACCATGGTCTTGGGCTGCCGGGCAGTTTGCCGCCTCGCCGTCTTGTGCTGGTTCGGATGGGCGATGGGAAACCGGCTGCCAGCGGCTCCCAAACCGGCCGCCAGGGACCACACCGCGGTATTTGACATGGACGGTGGCCAGATCCTGCAGGATGAGCAGCACCTGGGCATCGTCAACGGGAAACTGGCGGCGGGGATCAACTACCGCAACGTGGCGGGGGTAGCCGGCCTTTGGTCACCACCCTTCGTAAGTTCCAATTTCCTGCTGGAGGGGCGGGTGGAGGGCGAATTGGTCCCCACCCGGAAATGGGCCTGGCGCCCCTGCCAGGTGGAGCGGGAGGGAAGCGTGCGCCAGGTGGCGGTGGCCAGCACCACAACCCTGATCCACGGCCAGCGCGCGGCCGTGTGCGGATTCACCTTCAAGAACCGCGGGCCAGCAGCAGTTCCGCTGGAGTTTTTTACGCTCGGCTGGCTGGATGCGGTGCAGGATTGGGGATTCGCCCGGCCGGTCAGCAGCACCGAAACCACCCTGCAAGCCGAAGGCCGGCGGCTGACGCTGCGGCAAGGCAAAATGGCGGTGGTGGTGGCGATCGACTCTCCGGAATGGGCTTGGGAGGTTTCCGGCAACCTCGGCCATGCCACCACCTGGCTGCCCGCCAGCCAAACCCGGACGGTGCACCTGAGCATCGCGATCGGCCAGGCCGAAGAAGCGGCCGCCAGTGTGGATCGGCTGCTGGCGGATCCAGCCGCGGCGGTAGCGGCCGCCCGGCAGGAATATGCCGGGCAGGTGGCGGAGGTTTTCCAACGACTGCCTTCCCTGGAGAGCAACAACGCCCAACTGGTCCGCTGGTATGAACGTTCGCTGGTGCACTTCCTCATGAACCGATGGGATCTGCCGGATTTCGTGCTGCATCCGTATTACTCGACCGGCAGCGTCAACGGCGGCTGCGTGGCCAATTACCTGTGGAACTTTGGAGAGGTATGGGAAATTTTACCGCTCTTCGATCCGGCCGCCGCGCGAGCACACATCAAGCAATTCCTCAAATGCGACCTGCTCAAACATTTTTACTTCAGCCCGATCACCGGGGCGGCGGGCGGCCTCTGGTACATGATCAACCAGGAGAAAATCATTGGCCTCACCTACTATTACGTGCTGCTCACCGGCGATCTGGCGTTCCTCGAAGACACCGTGGACGGCCGGAGCATCCGGGAACATATGGTAATCCAGGCCATGTATGGAGACGATCCCGACAAACCGATGGCACTGATCGATTACGGCCCCTCCGGCAGCCACCTGGAGCTGCGCCGCAAATTCACCTATAACCACCTCAAACCGGATCTGAACGCGCGCCGCTATGCTGGCTACCTGCGTGCGGCTGCCTTGTGCGACCTGGCTGGCAAGCCCGCGCCCTTCCTGCGGGAACGCGCCGAACTGCTCAAGCCGCTGCTCAAACAACGGCTGTGGGATGCCCAGGCCAAATGGTTCCGTTTCGAGGATGGGCAGGGCAAGAGCGAGTTGCGCTACACCGTCCAGATGTTCAAACCGGTTGGCAGCGGGGTGCTGGACCCGGAATGCGAGGCGGGATTGATCAGCCACCTGAACCCTGAGGAATTCCTGTCCGCCTGGGGACTCCACAGCCTCTCCAAGCGGGATCCAGCCTTCGACCAGCTGGATATCGACAATGGCGGCGGGGGCATCTGCACCAGCTTCCCCCCCCAGATCATCAAGCGGCTCTACCAGGCGGGGCAGCCGAAGCTGGCCGCAGACATTTTAGGCCGCCTGCTCTGGTGGGCCGATACCATGCCCTACTGGGGCGACTCCATCGCCGCCAACGGCAAGGATTACCGCCGCGACACACCGCTTCAATGCACGTTGGACGGCGTCGCCGCCGCACAATGCGTCATTTTCGGCGTGTTCGGAGTAAGCGCGCGGCCGGACGGCAGTGTATCCATCAAGCCGCACACGCTTCCGTTCGCGCCACGCATCGCGCTCAAGAGGCTGGTCATCCGCGGCCATGCCTGCGATGTGCAGGTCGATGGCACCACATTTGAAGTCCGGGCGGGCGGACGGACGATCCGGAAACCGATCGGAGAGACCGTCGTGGTATCCAACATACTTGAATGAAAACACCGCGTATCGCACCCTGGTTTAGAGTTTTTTGGAAAGGCTGACCTGATTATGAAATGGAAAATTGCGATGTGGACCCCGGGCCATCAGCCGGTGAGTGCGGAAAATCTTTTTGGGTGTTCCGCCCACGGTTTCGCGGCCGCCAATGCCTGGCATGATCCGGACGCAACCGGTTGGACCACCTGGCCGCTCCCGGTGGAAGGCACCGCGGTGACGGGAACCTATGCGGAGATCCTCGCCAAGCTCCGCCAGGCAACCGGCCGGCCACACGCGGCGATCATCTTGTTCGCCCACGGTTCGGAGATGGAACCGTTCCTGGAGCAATGGCAAGGGATGTTCCCCGGCGTTCCAGTGGCCGGCGGGGCCGCCGCACGCGCTGGCAGCGCATCCCGTGGTGAGCTGCTTCCGCCAGCCGGGGACGCCGCCGTGCTGCTCATCCACGAGGGGACCTGGCGGGCGGAGGCGCTGAACGTCCACGATGAAACCGGCCCCGGGATTGAATTTGAAGCGGACGGTCCGCGCACCATCGCCCGGCTGCGGATGGCTGGAGAGAAGTCGTGGCAGCCCGCCGCCGCCTTTTTCCAGGCCCGCCAGGCGGAGCATGGCCGGGCCGCCGGCGATTGCGAATCGATCACCTTCGCGGACAGCGGTGGCCGCAATCTCCATTGTTCGTTCGCCGGCAGCCAACTGCAGGCCGGCGCCAATCTGCCGGCCGGCAACGGGTTGCGGCTGCGCACGGTCCCGCGCACCCAGGCGGCCACGCGCCTGGCCGGCTTTTGCGCGCAACCGGCCGCGCTGGTCTTCGGGTGTGCCGGCCTGCGCAGCCTGCTCGACGCCCCCCTCCCCGTGGCCGAAGGCACCCTGACCGGCTTCCTGTTCGGGGAGTTGGTCACCCTGGCGGGACGCCCTCAATTCGGCAACCTGATGGGCGCCCGTTTGGTACGCATTGGTGATTAGCCTGGACAGCCGCCCAGTACACAACCCATGGCTGATTGTGGAACATACCAGCCCCGCATTCCGGCCAGGGTGCCGATTTTCTGCCGCGCATTATCGTCATTGCGGCTTGCATTCCCACCCGGGGCTGTTGATAAAAGTAGGCTATGCGCAAACAACTGAAAGTCCCTGCGGTGGCGGTGGTGGTCAATTCCGAACCAGCCCAAGTCCAAATCTTGAAGGGGCTGCTCGAGGGGAACGGGCTGGAGGTGCGGGTGTTCGACCGGGCCGAGGCAGCCCTGGCGGGGATGGATCGCAGAAATCCGCCCTCGTTGGTGGTAACGGGACTTCGCCTGCCGGGTGTTGATGGCTGGCGGTTCTGCCGCCTGCTGCGGACCCCGGCTTATGCGGCCTTCAACCAAGTACCGATCCTGGTGGTTTCGGCCACACTCGCCGGGGAGCAAGCTGCGCGCATTGCGGCTGACCTGGGAGCCAACGCCTTCCTGGCCCTGCCCGTGGCGGAAACAGAGTTCGCGGAACAAGTGCAAAAATTGCTCCGAGGAGAATCGCCCCCGCAGTTGTTTGGCGTGTTGATCGTGGAGGACGACAACGTGCAGGCCACGGTCCTGAAAGAGGAGTTCGAAGACCACGGATACCGGGCGGATATCGCTTTGACCGGCCTGGAGGCGCAAAGGAAGTTCCAGGCTGGCGATTATGAAGCTGTGATCCTGGATCATCATCTGCCGGACATGACCGGGAACCAACTGCTGGGCATACTCAAACCGCTGCGGCCGGATACGGTATTCCTGGCGGTAACCGGGGATCCCGACCCGAAATTGGCACTGGACTGGATGCGCTGGGGAGCAGCGGCCTTTGCGGGTAAGCCGTGCGCGCCGGAATATATCGTCGAACTATGTGCCAAGGCGCGCCGGGAGCAGGAATTGCTGCGCAACGAATACCGATTCCGCTCCATTTTTGACAACTCTTTGGATGGCATGCTTTTCGCGAAACCGGATGGCTCCATATTTGCCGCCAACCGTGCCGCCTGCGAACTGCTGGGCCGGTCTGAACGTGAGATTTGCGAGGGGGGCCACAAATTATTGGCCGATGCGGCGGATCCCCGGGTGGCCAAAGCCACGGAAGCACGAGCGCGGACCGGGCAATTTCGAGGGGAACTCAATTTCCGGCGCCGGGACGGCCAGGCATTTCCCGTGACGCTCTCCTCCACGGAATTCTCCCTGGGATCGGAATCCCTTTGGTCCTGCATCATTTTCCGAGATATCACTGAGCGCCAGTCTACAGCGGAGGCGCTGCGGCAAAGCGAACAGCGCCTGGCCCTGGTGCTCCAGGCCACACAGGAAGCCTTCTGGGACTGGGATTTGGCCGCCAACACGCTCTTTTATTCCCCAGCCTGGTGGAGCCTGGTGGGCCTGGCGGAAAACGAACTGGAAGCGGATCCAGCGCTCTGGCGCCGGTTGTTGCACCCGGATGATCTGGAACCAGCTGACCAGGCAGTGGCTGGCGCGCTTAAAGATGGAACCGCTTTTCAGGTGGGGGTCCGCCTGCTGCACAAAGCGGGCCATTATGTGCCGGTGCAAACCAGGGGTTTTATCCTGCGTGACCGGTGCGGCAAACCGTTGCGCGTCTTCGGTGTCAATACCAGCCAGGCGGAGTGCCACCGGGCAGAATCGGAACGGTAAGGAGCCGGCGCCTTGACGAGTGTTCCGGATATTCCGTTCGAGTTGCGGCCTGCCGACCCCAGCCGGGGCCAAAAACTGGCGATGGAAGGGGTGAGGTATGGCGGCCCGCAGCCTTGCTGCCATTACCGCGTTTGCCCCATCATGGCAGAGGCGGCCCACGCTGGGCACGCGCAGCCTGCCGCGGCATAGCCATACGCGCCGGGAATTAATAATCACTGCGGCCGGGCTGTTTCCTGCTTTCCTGGTCGGTATACTTCCAGGCGTTTTTTGAGTTCAGCTGCCTGCTCGCTGGTCAGTTTCCTCTGGGTCATCTGGCGCAGCACCTCGGCGGCGGGATGCTTTTGCCGGGCGGCCAGGGTATACCAAAAGCAGGATTCCACCGGGTTAACGGGCACCAGGATGCCGTCGCTATAAATATTTCCGAGCGTGACTTGTGCGTTCACCCACCCACTGCCCGCCGCCCGGGCATACCAGCGCAGCGCTTCCTGTACATTCTGCGCCAATCCACCCTCGCCATTCTCATACAGTTCACCCAGGCGGTGCTGGGCGGCGGCATTGCCCTGTTCAGCCGCTCTCTGGATGGTTTCGGTTTTGGCGCCTGGTGAGGAAAAGGAACCTGGCTCCACGGCTTCCGGTTGAGCGGCTTCACCGGCCTGTCCAGCCTCTGCCTCGCCAGCCTGGACTGGCTTTAGCAAATAGGACCAGAAGCGTTTCCGGAGCCGATCCTGCAAAGCATTGTCCCAATAAACGCGCAAGCTGGGCAACACGGCGACGGCGGCGCTGCCTGGTGTTTTCATAGCCTTGGCTATTCCCCGGAGCAAATCCGCTTCAGCTCCGGGCAGCACGGAGGCCAAAGCATCCGCCTCGCTGGCATCCAATTGCCCCAATGCTGCCAACAGCCTTTGCAGACATTGAGGCAATACCGGTTCGCCCGCCAGGAACAGCCGGCAATCACTCTCAAAGTCCTCCGGCGTCAGGTGCTGCAAGCCGCGGTTGGCAAATACCGGAGCTAAAGGGGATTTGAGCTGGGCCAGGACTTCTGTGATGGCCAGGCAACCCAGGGGACCGGTCCGCGGATCATCCAGCATGGCCTGCAATTCCTGCCCGGTGTATTTACCCTGCCCGGCGGCGTTGAAACAAATTTCGCGCACGATCCGCCAGGGCCAGGATCCAAGGGGCAATAGATGGTCGTTCCATTCCAGCGCCACCTCCGCCACCAGGAGCATGAGTGAGTTGGCCCACGCCTCGCCCAAGTCGGGAAAGCCGGGATTAAAAGCCGGTTTTTTCCCTGTTTCCGGATGCCTGCTGTCGGCCAGCCAATCTTCCAAAGGCGCCAGGATCGGTTGCCTGGATAACTTTTCCAAAGCACCGCTGATGGCTCGGATTTGGTCAGGTTTCGGGGAAAAATTGAAGGAGCTGGCGGCCAGCAATTTGCCCAGGGCGGGGAACCGGTTTGTAAAAAAATTGGACGAAGAACCGGATCCGGCACCCCAATCCAATATTTCCGGAAGGAAGAAGTTGACCGTGGAGGTCAGCGGCTTTTGGGGATCGTAAACATTGGCATGGCCGTGGCTGGCCTCGCCAATCTCCTGGATTACACCGGCGAAAAATTCCTTCCGTGCCACCAATTTGACCTCCACGGAAGTATCCTTTGCGGGATTGGTGGCGTATTCCAAGCGTCCGGTTTCCGAGTCCAGGCATACCCTCCCATATTCGCCGGACATCTCCAGCAGGTTACCTTTCCAGGCTACGGATTCGGAGGGAGTGTGCAGGAAGGCCGCCGGCAGCAACTCTGTTTCCAGCTTGATTGGCTGGCCTTTATCGGCGGACCTAATGCCCGCGCCCAGCTGAAACTCGAAGGGGTTTTCACTATCCGGCGGGTTGGCAAAAACTTTCGTGAACAAGGTGAGCTGCCGCTCCCATTTGGGCCAAATCAACTTCTGGCGGCGAAGGGGGTTAAAACAGCCGAATAAATCAGCGGCAACCACCTGCGCAAAAATAATCTGGCCGGGCTTGGAACCGGCCGCGACTGGTTGCCGAACGAGAAAAGCCAACCCCCACTTGGAAAAAACCATGGTAAAATCAGCGGAGCCGGTATTTTGATCCGCCTGAGCAGGGCCGCGCAGGTTCAGCACCAGATCCTCAGCGGGATGTTGAAACCATTGCTCGAGCCATTCGCGAAATTTCAGCATGGCCCGCTGCTCCCTGGAAAACTCCACCGCCAAGACTGGGGCCTCGGCCGACTCAGCCAGGTCCAGCAATAAGTTGACCCGGCCAGCGTTCCCTTCGGGCTTGGTCTCCACGGTGGCGCGCAAAAAGCGGGCCGATTCCCGCAGCTTTTTTTCGGCCTGCTGAAGCACCCCGCTATCCAGCGGCATCCCCGGCTTAAATCCCAGGAAGTCGATCACAGCCTCCGGCCGGTTTTTTTTAATCCCCTTGACTTCGATTTGGCCAATAAATGATTTCGGCCCTTCGTCTGCGAGATCAATTACCAGGCTGGCATTCAAGCGGGCCGCATTGGTCTGTAACGAAATCGTCAATTGCGGATTCAAGTAACCCAGGCCGGCCAAAACCTGCCGTACCCGTTGCTCGTATAATTTGATGGTCATCCCGCCAAACGGCACCGGGCTGCCCGGTTGCACTTCATCGGTGGCCAGCAAAGCGGTGTTGGTTTCCGGCAATTTGGTGGTTAACTCCTCGATTTTCCCCAATAACGTTTCCGGGGTTATGGTTTTGCCACCCTTGACCTGCACGCCCGCCCAGCGGTATTGGGGGCCCTCCCTGAACTCCAGCCGGACCTGCCGCGTTTGCGGATCGGGCCGGGCTTCAATGGCAATCTCCGGAAATCCCTGCCGCCGGTAGGCTCGCAGCAGCAACTGCCGCGTGGTGTCCAGGTAATCCCCAAACCGGGCGGATGGGGTGCTGGCGAGCTGAAATTCAATGTTTTTTGCCAGCTTAACGCGCATCTCATTGGTTTCAAAACAACTCACTCCGACGAAGGCCAGATGGTCGATGCCACCCAAGTCTCCGACCAGGCGCGGCGGCCAAGGCTCCGCCTCCAGTGCCGCCAGGCCAGGGTGGCCAAGCGCAATCCAGGCAGATACGATCATGATCAGCAAAGGTGAGTTAGGAGATATATTCATACTGATTGAGGTTGGGATCATTGACTGAGCTGTTCCAAAGTGAGGCGCAGGCGGGCCCGGTCCTGGCGCTCCATCAAGGCCGGATCGCCCGCGTGGTATTGCCGCAACCGGCCCAGGTGGAAGGTGGCTGCGAACCACCATCCATGCTGTTCGCAAAGGGCGGCTTCCTCCTGGTGCCAGGCCTCCCACCGCGGCTGGGAAGCCATCGCATCTGCCAGGAATATTGGTTTCAGGCGCTCCCATTCCGCGCGCAACAGGCCCGGTTTCACCGCCGTCGGCCCGCGCAAAGGATCGAACTCCAGGCCGGTTAGAAAGCGGGCCAAGCAAACGCCCTGGGTGGCCACCTCGGCAGCCGGGGTGAGCGAAAAAACACGCACCTCCCGGGAACCCCACGCCAAAACCTTCGCGAATCCGGGAGCGATATGCACCTGTGCCATATTCTCCACTCCGGCGAAGCGCGGTGTCACTGGCTCGCCAGTCCCGGCATCCCAGACCCGGACACTTTGGTCCGAGTGACCAGTGGCATAGTAACAGCCATCAGAACTGAGTTGGGCACAGATCACGCCCGGCATGGCTTTGACCGACTGGGAAATCAAATTACCCGTGCGCAAATCCCGGATTGAAACCCCATAATCTTTTTCCACGCAAAACAAATGGCTGCGCACCGGGTCGATAACCAATTGCCGGAATTCCCGGTCGGGCCGCCAAGGGGAACCTAAAGCCTTGCCAGTGGCCGTTTCCCACACCTGGACAGATACTCCCGGCAGATAAGTGGCAAACACCCGGCTATCCGGGCTGAACACCAGGGCATCAACCGATTGCGCCGACTCCGAGGGAGGAGCTAAAGGCTGGCCTGTGAGCACACTCAACACCTAGATTTTGCGTCCGGCTACGGCCACGAAATAACGATCCCCCGGGCTGAACTGGACGAGGTTGACCTTGGATGCCATCCGGATGGGTGGCACTGGGGTATTTCCTCCGGGCAAAGTCAGAATCTGGATCATGCCGGTAGAGTTGGGATCGTCGCGCCACCGGTCGATCCAACGGTCCCGGCTGGATCCGGAATTGGTGACGCCACCGGTCCGGCCAGCGAGCACACACAGGGATCCTGCAGCATTCATCGCATAGGAAAATATTTGGAACCCAGGCTGAACCACCGGCATCAATGGCCGGGCGGTTCCAGCATCCCAGGCTTGAACGGCGTCGGCGTCCGCTTCCCCGCTCAGCAGAAAAACCAACCGCTGGCCATCGGCACTGGCCACAACCCCGGAGAGGTTCACTACCTGGTGGGCGGCGGGCGGAAATTCCGGGGCTCGGTTTGTGCGCCACTGGGCCAGCATGTCGAAAGCGTCTCCCACCGGGGCCCCGGTGTCCGCCCGCCACCGGCCAACACCACCATTTTCCAGCACGGTCAATACCCGTTCGCCATCCTGGCTGAACCGGGCCAATTTGATGCCAGCCATCACTTCCTTCAGCATGTCATTCAAGGCCTGATTCAAGGTGGCGCGCGCCGATGGCGCACCCTCCTTGGTGGCCCCAACTTGAAAGCGCTCCCCTGGGTTCAACACCACCGGTTTGCGCGGCATCAATTCCCAGAGCCGGATGACACCATCGCGGCCGGCGGTAGCCACTTGATGACCGTTGGGACTAAAGATGGCGCACGAAGCGAAATTCTGGCGCAGGGACGGACCAACGGGCTCACCGGTGGCCACGTTCCATACCTGGCCGCCTTCATCCTCCTGAAAAGTCAGCAACCAACGTCCGTCCGGGCTGAATTCAGCCCAACGCACTTCCCGCAGGTGGCGGATCGGCGGCATGTGCGGCCGGCCTGTGGCTGCCTCCCACAAGTGAACCATGCCCGCCTTCTCCGCCTCCAGACTGGTGGTCATCAGCAGTTTGTCCCCGGGGCTGAAAACAACCAGCTGAACCTTGCCCCGGTGCTCCAACGCGGGAGCCTGGGCCTGGTGGGTGGCCACGCTCCACAACTTCACCTCGCGGCCGCAGGCCAACGCCACCTGGGTTCCTGCGGAATTGAAGGCGCCACCGGTCAAGTCACCGTCACAACGAAAATAAGCGGAAGCCGGCTGGCCGGTCTCCAAATCATAAACCTGCACCTTGTTGCCTTTGCCGCCGGCGGCCATCATCCGGCCGTCCGGGCTGATGATCACCGGCACGGTTGGCTGGGGTAAATTCAAATCCATCAGCACCCGCCGGCCGGGCACATCCCAGATCCGGAGCTCACCCCGCTCGGTTTGCCATTCCGAGTCTTCCTGGCGCTCAAGCCAGCGGTGGACGGTGACCAGCCGGGATTCGTTCAAAGCCAGTTTGGCCTGGCGAATCTCATTCGTGTGGGCCAGTTCCACCATCGCCCGGCCGGTGGCCCAATCGCGAAGCACCCATCGTCCATCCGTGCCGGCCACGGCCAGCCGTCCGCCCGCTGGATCAAAAGCTGCTTTCGCCACCGCGGCGCCATGGTGGATCGGCGGACAGGCCTCCACCCCCGTGTCCGTTTTCCATAAGCGGACTGTCTCCCCGGCGCCAAAGGCGCACAGCAAGGATCCATCAGGGTTGAAAGCCAGCTGCGCCACCGGTTCCGGATTGAAAAAGACCTGGGCCAACCGCGGGGCTTCCTGCAAGACCGCCCCCAGTCGCAATTTGTGAGCTGGCTGCCGCTCGGGATTATCCAACCGCAGGGCTTCAGTGAGCCACGGCAAACTGCCCAGGAGATCCCCCTGTTCCAGGAGCCGCAAGCCATTGGCCTGATACTGCCTGGCCAACCCCTGCCGCTGTTCCTGGTTCACGCGCGCCAGCAGGCGGGCCCGTTCCCCCTGGCCCGCTAATTCACGCCGCAAATCATCCTCCCGCCATTGGTAAATCTGCCGGCCGGCCAGGAGCACCAGGAGCAGGCCTGCGGCAGACCAGTTCAGGGCCAGCCGATGCCGCCGGTAAAACTTGGCGGCCACGTAACGCCAGCCCGGCGCCGCGGCAGACACCGGTTCCTGGTTCAAATGCCGGCGGACGTCTTCCGCCAGCGCACTGGCGGATTCGTAACGGCGCGCCCGGTCCTTTTCGAGCGCTTTCATGACAATCCAATCCAGTTCCCCGCGAACCATGCGATCCCAATGCTCCGGCTGGCATTGCCGCAAAGCGGCGGCCTGACCGCGTTCGTCGAGGCTGAGGATGTTGATCCGGGTGGATGGCTTGGCCGGCTCGCGCTCGCGGATCAAACGCAGCATTTCCTCCAGCCCGGCCTGGAGGCAATCCGGCGGCTCAAAAGGGGTCCGGCCCGTCAGCAATTCATACGCCAGAACGCCCAGCGCATACACATCGCTGCGCGTATCGACGTCCTCGCGGCTGACTCCCGCCTGCTCCGGGCTCATG
>CAIMWS010000138.1 GCA_903845125.1 uncultured Verrucomicrobiota bacterium | reverse complement strand
CGCGGGCCTGGCCAAGCGCCGCAATGTCGAAATCCTGGCGGGCCGGGCGCATTTCGAGGATTCCGCCACCCTGCGCGTGGAGACGGCTGAAGGCCAGAAATTCCTCACTTTCGACCACGCCGTCATCGCCGTCGGCTCCATCTCCGCCATGCCCAAGGCGTTCGACCTGGGGAATCCGCGCGTGATGACTTCCGCGGAAGCGCTGGAAATCCCCGATATCCCCGCGGATCTGTTGATCGTGGGGGGCGGGTACATCGGCCTGGAGCTGGGCACCGTTTACGCCACCCTCGGCAGCCGGGTGGTGGTGGTGGAAGCCATGCCCTCCATCATTATGGGGGCGGACCAGGATCTCGTGGGGCCGATCCTCCGTTACGCGGAGCATAATTTCCGCGAAATGCGGGTGAACACCAAGGTCGTGTCCATGGCCACCAGCGGCAAACAGATCAAGGTCACCCTGGACACCCAGGGCCAGGTGCGGACGGAGCTTTACGACCGGGTGCTGGTCAGCGTCGGCCGCGTGCCCAACGGCGCCGACCTGGGGCTGGAAAACACCCGCGTGGAGCGCGATGAAAAGGGCTTCATCAAGGTCAACGAACACCAGCAGACCGCCGAGCCCAAAATCTACGCCATCGGCGACATCGTGGGCGGGGCCTTGCTGGCGCACAAGGCCACCAAGGAAGCCCGCATCGCCATCGAGGTCATCACCGGTGAGGCCAGCGAGTTCAAGGACATCATTGTCCCCGCCGTCGTGTTCACGGATCCCGAGCTCGCCTGGTGCGGCCTTAGCGAGGCCGAAGCCCGCCAGAAGAACATCCCTTTTGAAGTCGCCAAATTCCCGTGGTCGGCCTCCGGGCGCGCCCTCACCTTCGACCGGCCGGATGGCATGACCAAGCTGCTGATCGAACCGGAGACGGAGCGGATCCTGGGGGTGGCCATCTGCGGCCACGGCGCCGGGGAACTCATCGCCGAGGGCGTGGTGGCCATCGAGATGGGCGCCACCGCCCGCGATCTCGCGGAGTGCATCCACCCGCACCCCACCCTTTCCGAGACCATGATGGAGTGCGCCGAGTCCTTCTACGGCGTGGCCACCCACACGATCTCCCGGAAACGGCCCGTGGAATGAGCGGGGCGCCAGGAGTCGGGAACCGGGCTGGACGGCACGGATTTTTAGCCGGGGCGGACTCCCTGCCCGCCGAGGAAAAATGGCCAGCGAGGGCCGCGGCGCCGAAAGCGCCGCTGCCGCGAGCCTCTCTGCGTTATTGAGCGGTCGGGTGGCCATGGGCGATCCCGCATCGGTCCGTGACGAACTGTGCGCCGAAATGCGCGCCCGGTTCGGCATCCCCCCCCGCCAGGTGCGGATCGTCCGGGCTCCCTACCGCATCTGCCCCCTGGGCGCGCATATCGATCACCAGCTCGGCCGGGTGACCGCCATGGCGATCGACCAGGCAGTGCACCTGGCCTTTGCCCCCGCTGAATCCCCGGAGGTCCGCCTCTCCAGCCAGTCTTTTCCCGGTGAAGTCCGGTTCCGTCTGGACCAGGTCCCCCCCCACTCCCCCGGCGATTGGGGCAACTACCCGCGGGGCGCAGCCCTCGCCCTGGCCCGGCGCCTGGCGCTGGACCGGGGCCTCGTGGGCGTCACTTCCGGCGCCCTGGCGGAAGGGGGGCTCAGTTCCTCGGCGTCGGTTGGCCTGGCCTATTTGGTGGCGCTGGCGGCGGCCAACGGCCGGCAGCTATCCCCCCTGGAATTGATCCAGCTCGACCAGGAGATCGAAAATGGCTACCTGGGCTTGAATAACGGCATCCTGGACCAGGCCGCCATCGTGGCTTCCCGGCCAAACCACCTGACGGTGATTGATTGCCTGGCCTGGCAACAGCGCCAGGGCGGGCCGGCGGCCCTGGAATCCGATTACCTCGAAGCGGCCGGCCTCCGGGTCGATCCGCCCGCTCCCCGGCTGCCTCCCTTTGCCATCCTGGCCGCTTTTTCCGGGATCTCGCAGGCGATCCTGAATACCGGCTACAACCTGCGCGTGAGCGAGTGCGTGGAGGCGGCCCGCAGCTTGCTGGCCGCTGCCGGGCGCGTGGTGGAAAACCCCCGCCTCGGCCACGTGACGGCGGCGGAATACCAGGCGCATCGGAACCGGCTCACCGGCATCCCCGCCCGGCGCGCCGCCCACTTTTTTGGCGAAATGGACCGGGTGCAGGCGGGCCTCCACGCGTGGCAGCAGGGGGATCTCCCAGCCTTCGGCCGTTTGATGGCCCAGTCGGGGCACAGTTCCATCGATCTTTACCAGTGCGGCAGCCCCCCCTTGATCGATCTGTTCCATATCCTGCTGGAGACCCCGGGCGTTTATGGCGCCCGTTTCAGCGGCGCCGGTTTCCGCGGCTGCTGTGTGGCCCTGGCCGATCCCGGCCAGGCCGAGGCCGCCATCCTTTCCATCCGGCAGCGCTATGCCGCCCGCCATCCGGACCTCGCCTCCCGGGCCTTCGTGCTGCAATGTGCACCGGACGACGGCCTGCGCTGGCTGGAAGGTGGTTGACCGCGCTCCCGCCCCGCGGCGAGCGGGACTGGCGAGCCGTGGTTCCTTGGGTTCGTTTTGGCCTTTCCCGCCCATCCGTGCGCACCTACGGCCTTCCGTACTGCAGGCGGCTGACTTTTGGTTTTTAAAGTATGCCACCCGGATTTTCGAGTTTGCTTCAGGCACGCGTGGCGAAGGGTGCGGACATCCCCCAAATCCATGCCATCCCGCGCCTCGCCAACCACTGGGAAAATCCGGAGCCAGTATTCCGGCCTTGGTCCTGCGGTTTCATTCCCCAAAGTTTGACATCCCCAAAGTTTGACATTGGCAGGGGCAGGCCATGGTATAATATTTTTTTTTGGCCAAAACTTCGAGTTGAGTTAAATTTGTGACCTTATGGATAATGGATTGGTTGACTTATTGAAAATTGCGGGACGGGGCTTGGTCGCCAGCCTGGCCTTGTTGGCCGGGTGCGAACGCAAAGACATCACCGTGCATACCGTCCCACCGGAAAAAGAGCCGGCAGCCAAAACGGCGGCGGGCGCTTCCATGCCGGCGGCCGGTGGCTCGCAATTTGCCCGACCCGCCTGGCAGGTTCCGGCCGGCTGGGAAACCCAGGCCGGGGACCAGATGCGGGTGGGCTTGTTCAGCATCAAAGGCGCCAGCAACCAAACCGCGCAAGTCACGGTGATCCCGCTGGCCGGGATGGCGGGGGGCGAACTGGCCAACGTGAACCGCTGGCGGAGCCAGGTCGGTTTGGAGGCGGTGGCCGAAGCGCAAATGGCGGCCTTGCAGGAAAAGATCCAGATCGGCAAAGAGCCGGCCTCCCTTTACGATTTTGTCGGAACCACCCCTGGCGCTGATGCGAAAACCCGGATTTTGGTGGCGACCAGCATCCAGGGTACCACTTCCTGGTTTTTCAAGATGACCGGCACGGATGAACTGGTGCAGCAACAGAAGCCGCAGTTCAAGGAATTCCTCAAATCCGTCTCCTTCGATGCCGCCGCCACCCCGGCGGCCGCACCCGCCGCGTTCACCCCGCCCCCCGGGGTGATGCCACCCATGGCCGCTCCGGCCCTGGCCAAGCCCGCCTGGAAAGTCCCCACGCATTGGAAGGAACAGCCCCCGGGCAGGATGCAGCTGGCTAAATTCAACATTGAGGATGCCGCAGCCAAAGCGGAAGTGACCGTGTCCGCCTTCCCGGGAGCCGTCGGCGGATTATTTGCCAATGTGAACCGCTGGCGCGGCCAACTGGACCTGCCTTTGCTCGCGAAGCAGGAAGAGCTGACGAACCACATCAGCACCCTCTCCATCAAGGGCGTGGAGGGCCAGTGGGTGGACATGACCGCCAGCAATAAAACCCTCCGGCTGATGGTTTTTCTGGCGACGCGCGAAGGCCAAACCTGGTTTTATAAGTTATCCGGCGAGGCCAATCTGGTGGCCCGGGAAAAGGACGTTTTGGTGCACTTCGTGGAATCGGCATTTTAATATTATGTTGGAACGGGCATTAAGAATAATGGGGTCGTTGAAGCTCACGGTGGCGGCTTTGATCGCCGGGGCTTTCCTGGTGTTCATCGGCACCATGGTGCAGACGGACCTGGGCCTTTACGAGGTGCAGGAGCGTTATTTCCGCAGCCTGTTCGTCAAGTGGTCGCCGGGGAAATCCGATTTCGCCCTGCCCGTTTTCCCCGGGGGATACCTGATCGGCGCAGTGCTGCT
>CAIMWS010000137.1 GCA_903845125.1 uncultured Verrucomicrobiota bacterium | reverse complement strand
CGCGGCCACGCCCAAGGCCCGCACCCGGTAACTGCGGCTGGCCACGCCCGCCCGGGGGCGGTCATCCAGTACCGCCGCCGGCCGGCCTTGACCCACCACCGGGGAACCCACCGCGGCCCAAGCCTGCAGATCGTCGGAGGATTCCACCTGGAACCGCCGGCCCAGGCCGGCGAAAAACTCCAGCCGCACCGGCCCCCCGGCGGTGAGGGAGGCCGTGAGGACCAGCACGGAGGAGGTGTTGGTGGGGCTGGTCCCGGCTACGAACTCCTGCCAGCTGGGCTGGCCATCCCCATCCGGGTCGGCCAGTTCGGCGGAAGCGGGATCGCCGGTCAAGCCGCAGGCATCCAGCCAGGCCTGCGGCGTGCCGTGCGGCGCCAGCGCCGGGACGATTTGGATGTAGGTCTGGGCCTGGGCCGCCAGGGCCAGGCCGATGGCGGTCAATCCCGCCCACATTAAGAATGACTTCTGTTTCATTTTTATGGCTTCCCTTTCCCGTGCCTGCAAACCGGCAGTGTTGCGTCAGCCTTCCCCCATGCCCGTGCACCGGCCACCACCCGCCCCGTCCCCGGCGCCTCCGGACCTCCGCCAGGTTTTGGATTGTGCCGCGGCGGCGGCGCTTTTCTTTCCACCCTGCCACCCAGCGCCGCTGGTCAGGCTCTACATTCGCGCCGGCGGCGCCAGGTTTGCCTGCTGCAAGCGCATGGCTCAAGGCGCCACCACCCGATAGAAACGCTGCCGGTTCCCGGGGGCGGCATCCTCGACTACGGCGGAGTAATTGGTCATCACCAGTTCCTGGAGCAAGGACCATTCCCCCACCTGGGTGGAAGCCTGCACCTGGTATTTCTGCCCCGGAACGCCGCTGAAGGTGAACTTAAACCCACCCTCCGGCGGGCGGCGGAGCGATTCCGCCAGGATCACGGGCGCGGCCGGAACCGCCCGCCCCATGTGGGCGGCAAACTGGTAGGAGGCCCAGGTAGCCCCCGCATTCCCCCCGGTGTTGCGCACGGTGAGTGTCCAGGATCCCGCCGGATTCTCCCCGAAGAAGGCGTGGCTGGTGAAAATCCAGTCCAAATCCTCCACCACCGAATTGGTGTCCGCCGTGCAGCGCATGAACAGGCGGGACCGCGTGCCGGCCGGGGAAACCAGGTAGGCCTCCATCTCCCGGGTGATGACGCGGGACAGTTCCAGGCGGACCTCCACGGTTTCCAGCGGGGTGGCCGGGGCGAACTGGAAAGTGCGGCTGACGTCCGCGCCCGGCGGCAACGGCGCCGCCACCGCGACGGGATCTTCCTGGCCGGCCAGTTCCGGCGGGGTGACCCCGGAATAGAGCCGGGCCAGCTGGGTGAACCGGTCGGCGTTGATTTTGCCGAATCCGTAATTCTGGTTGAAGCAGAAACCGGCGGCGTTGGTTTTCCACCCGCCATCGCTGGTTTCCGTGGCATCGGCCGGGTCCACCCGGTCACAGGAGCGGGCCAGCAGGTGCTTGGCCAGGCGCACCTCCAGGTTGGGATTGGCCTGCACGCCCAGGGCCATGATCCCCGCCACCAGGGGGGCCGCGGAGGAAGTCCCCCCAAAGTCCGCCGTGTAGTCCTGATCCGGGAACGGATTGTCGGCCCACAACTCGCAGTTGTAGCCGTTGGTTCCCGTGCGGTCGGTGGTGGTTATTTCCCACTCGCCTTCGCGCTGGCTGGAGGAGGGCGCGGTGACCATCACACAAGCGCCAAAACTGCTATAGGAAGCAAAAATCCCACTATTCGCCAGAGCCGCCACGGTAATCACATACGGGCTGCTGCCGGTCCCTTTTTTGCCGGCGTCCTCGCCGGCCATGAACCGCTCGTTGCCGGCGGACAGGCAGTGGATGGTGCCCGCCGAGGCTGAAGCTTCAAAGGCGTTACGCTCGGCATCCTCGTTCTGGAACGGGTCGTCTGCGCCATAGCTGTGGTTCTTGACCCGGATGGTCCGATTAGTCCCGTAACTATGATACAGGGTGGCATCCACCAAACCGGCGATGGGTGGCGTTTGGCCGGCCGCCTCGATCTCCAGCGTCACGCGCAGGCCAGCCAGGCGCGCCCTGGGCGCCGCGCCCGTCACCCCTATGCGATTGCCCCCGCGGGCCGCGGCCACCCCGGCCACGCTGGTGCCATGCGTGTCCTCTGGGTTGACCGGGTCCGGCTCCGGCTGGTTGCGCGCAAAATCCCAGCTATCCGCGGCGGCGTAATTGGGCGCCAAATCCGGGTGGCGGGTGTCCAGACCATCGTCCACAATGCCGATGGTCACCCCCTCCCCGGTCAGATCCCGGCTCCAGGCTCCCGCCACGCGCGCGTCCAATTCCGGGTGCTCTTTCCAATCCAAGTGCCACTGGCCCGGGAACCCGGCTGGATTGTCCGCCGGGAAATAGGGATCGTCCGGCACAAAACCGTGACGCACATGGCGATGGCGGTCATTGAGCCATGCCTGGAGCACCGGCCCGGCGCCGGCCCGGGCGGCCACCCCCGCGGGCCGCGGACCCAGGCGTTTCCCCGCCCCCCCGAGGGACGCCACCAGGGCTTGCGATTCCTGCGGGGACGCCGCCCGCAGCACATGCAGGTCCGGATCGCTCCGCAAGGTGTGCCGATACTCCAATCCCCGCCCGGCGGCGAAGGCCCGGACATCGGCG
>CAIMWS010000136.1 GCA_903845125.1 uncultured Verrucomicrobiota bacterium | reverse complement strand
GACGATGGCCCAACCCCACATCACCGGGTGCATGACTCCCCACACCCCCACCCCGGTGGAAATCAAGTATCCGATCATCAAAAAACATAGCCCCATCAGCCCGACACTGGGGATGAAGGCGGCCCACCACCACTTGGGCGTTTTGCCTTCCACCACGCCGGCGATCGTGTCGCTCAGCCAACCAGGGCTGCGCTGGTTCAACACCAGCGGCTGCCGGGCGAGCTCGGCCGGTGGGTCCACCGGCTTGATCAACGGACTTGCCATTACTGCTTCAGCCATTAGTGGGATCCTTTCGGGTGCGAATGGTCTTGAGCCGGCTCCGAACCTGCGTGGCCGCCAGGCTCATGCGTCCCGTTCCCGGCCTCAAATTCCCGGGTGCTTAGGGGGACTTCGTAATAGTCGGGCAAAGCCGGATTGGGATTGCGAATCCGGGCCAGGTAAGTGGTGCGTGGCTTGGTATTGAGGAATTCCAGCACCGAGTAGGATCGCTGGTTCTTCTTCAGCCGCGCCACGCGGCTGTTGGGATCTGCCACATTGCCAAAGACAATCGCCTGGGCGGGACAAGCCTGTTCGCAGGCCGTCCGGATGGCGCCATCGGCCACTTCCACATTGCCGGACGCTCCGGCTTGAATTTTTTGGGCGATTTTCGCCTGCTCGATCCGCTGCACGCAATAAGTGCACTTTTCCATCACTCCCCGCATGCGCACGGAAACGTCCGGGTTCTTGGCCAGCTTCACCAATTCCAGCTCGTCCTGAGGCTTCTTAGCCAGGGGGCCCAGGTAAAGCTGGTGGTTCTGGAAAGGCCGCTTGTTGTAATCGAAAAAGTTGAATCGCCGGACCTTGAAAGGGCAGTTGTTGGAACAATACCGTGTGCCCACACACCGGTTGTATGCCATCACGTTCAATCCCTCCTCGTCGTGCACCGTGGCGTTGACTGGGCAAACGCTCTCGCACGGGGCGGATTCGCAATGCTGGCACATCATCGGCTGTTGGATCACCTGGGCATTATCAATCCAATGTTCCGCAGCCTGCTCCCTTTCCGGCCGCGTGGTTTTCCGATCCTGGGCCAGCAAGGGATCCGCCGTGTAGTAACGATCAATCCGCAGCCAATGCATTTCCCGTCCCTTGCCGACCTGTTCCTTGCCCACAATCGGCACGTTGTTTTCGCTCTGGCAGGCCAACACGCAGGCATTGCACCCCACGCACGAATTCAAATCAATCACCATGCCCCATTGATGCAGCGCTTTTTCGCGCGCCTTGTCCAGGGGGTTGGGATACAGCGGCTGCCCTCCCGGAGGAACTTCCAGGTTCAGGCGCTTCACGAAATCGGGTTGCTCCGCGTATTGTTTCAAGGTGGCCTCGCGAATGATCGGCCGGCCTTCCATGGACCAGTGATCCTGGGTGCAGACCAATTCGCCCCGCCCACCTGTGGCCTTCACCGCCGCCCCCGTGGCACAATGGAGCGCCGCAGAGCTGCGCAAAGGATAACAATCAAATCCGGTTTGGTTCCCCACCCGGCCCGTACGCCGCCGGCCATATCCCAGCGCCAGCCCCAAGGTATAATCCGCCAGGCCCGGCTGGATCCAAACCGGACCCCGCACGCGCCGTGACCCCACGGTTACCTCCACTTCCTCATGGTTTTTTACCTTCAGCTCGGCGGCGGTTTTGCGGCTGATCAAAACGGCGTTGTCCCAGGTGATTTTGGTGATGGGATCGGGCATTTCCTGGAGCCAGCCATTATTATTATAGCGGCCATCATCCACCGAATAATCCAGGTGGAAAACCACCTCCAGCTTCTGGGACGATGGCGGGGCGACAGGCTGCAGCGCGGTTAAGATCCCCTCCCCCGCCTTCCAATCGGGAACCACGGGCGCCGCGGCTTGGTTCAAGCTGCCAGGGCGGTATCCATCGTGCAGATACTTCTTCCAGGCTTCTTCAAAATTCCCGCCGGGTGATAACGCCTGAAAAGTTTCGCGCACAATTTCGTAAGCGCTGGTTTTCTCGAAGCCACCGAGTCTGGCCAGGAATTCAAGCGCCGTCATTCCGCCAAACAGCGGCTCGATCAACGGCTGCATGGCCACCAAGGAGCCATCGGGGCTGCGCCCATCGCCCCAGGACTCCAAATAATGCGCTGCCGGGAAGTGCCAGTCGCAGCTGGCAAAGGTCTCATCCTCGTAATACCCGAGGCGGATCACCGTTTTTGCCCGGCGCTGGCTTTTCTCCCATTCCAAATCCGCCGGGGCATTGTAGGCCGGATTGCCGCCCACGATCACCAGGGTATCCACCTCACCCCGCTGGAGCGCCTGCGCCAATTCGGCAATGGTTCCGTCGTGGCCGGCCTTGGCCTGCCGATAATCAACGGTCTGCCCCACATTGCCCAAAAGAGCGTTGAGCCAGTGCGCCAAGGCATGAACAGCCGCCGGCTGACGGTAACCAGCACACACCAGCGACCGCCCGCGATTGGCCAGCAAGTCCTGCGCGCAACCATCCACCCAGCGCTCGATCCAGCCCGGCGCATCCTGGCCCGCCGCCACGCCGATTTTTTCCAGGTCCGCCTTATTGATCCGGGCGTTCAGGCTGGCCGCGAAACTCCGGGCATCCGCGGATTCAACCCCGCCCATGACCACCGCCGCCAACCGCGTGGCCAACGCCGCGATCAGGCTGGCGGGCAGGCGGAGCCGGTGATCGGCGTTCGCCCCGGTCAGGCTCAGCAATGCTTCCACCATATAAAGCCGGCTCATCCCCGCTTGGGGCTGATCGGCCGACCGGCCTTTGGCAAATCCCCGGATGGATTTCCAGGAGCCCGCTTCGGTTCCCAGGAAATCCGCGTCCAGCGATACGATCACCCGGGCTTGTTCAAAACGGTAAACCGGTTCCACCGGTTGGCCAAAAGCCGTGGTGGCTGAAGTGCGCCGGATGTTGAAATCGACCGGCTCATATTCATATAACCGGGCTTCAGGAAATTTTTTCCGCAGCGCTTCCAGCAGGCGCTCACGGGAGGGTGAGCCATCCTGGTCGAGCAGCAAGCTCAACCCGCGCCCGCCCGCTGCCTGGTCCTTGCCCAGTTTGGCCAGCAGATCCAGCGCCACAGGGCGGCTCACCTCATTGCCCCGCTGCGTGAACCGTTGCGCCCGGTCCGGGTCGTACAGGTTCAGCAGGGAGGCCTGGGTGTGGGCGTCGGTGGCTCCCTGGCCATCCGGGTGCTGGGGATTGCCTTCCACCTTCGTGGGCCGCCCCTCGTGGGACTTCACCAGCAGCGGGATCACCTGGTTGCGAATCGGCCGTGCCGTGGCGTAATAAACCGCCTGGCCGTGGGTGTAATTCTCCGGCAACCGGGAAAACGGGTAAATGGTCTCCTCCGGCCGGCGGCATCCGCTGAGGCCCAGCCCGGCGAAAATGAACGAGGCCGACATCAGTTTCATGAACTTCCGGCGGGTGACCGGATCGCTGCACTCGCTCGCCCCGGCGGGAAACTCCCGGGCCACCCACTCCTGGAACTCAGCGGTTTCGGCCAGTTGATCCAGGCTGCGCCAATATTGGCGGCCCCCCTCTGGTTCAGGACAGCGTGGCGGAATGGTTTTCATCGGTGGCAGGTCGAACAACTTTGAAGCGAGAGAATTTTCCAGTCATGCACGAATTTCTGGCCAGCCGCATTCTGCAGGGCAGCGTCGTTGGTCCAGCCCAGGTTGAAAACCTGCTCCGGAGGCCGCAGGTTTGGCGCTGGATTGCGATGGCAATCCAGGCAAAAAGTCATGCTCAACGGCTTTTCGTGCCGGACTTCCACCGCCTGGTCGATGCGGCCGTGGCAGGAAAAGCAGCTGACCCCGCGGTTGACATGCACCGCATGGTTGAAATAAACGAAATCGGGCACCTTGTGGATCTGCACCCAGGGGATCGGCTGGCCCGTTTTGGCGCTTTGCCTCACCAGTTCCAGCCGTGGGTCGGTGGCCAGCACCTGGCTGTGACAGTTCATGCAGGTCGATGAGGAGGGAACGTTGGAATACCAGGCCCGGTCCACGGCGCTGTGGCAATACCGGCAATCGATCCCCATCTGCTCCGCGTGGGCCGCGTGCGAAAAGGGCACCGGCTGGATCGGTTGGTATCCCACCCGCGTGTATTTGGGGGTGAAATAATACCATACGCCGCCCACCGCCAGGGTGCCCGTCAGCGCCAGCCCCACCGCTATTTTCAGCGGCAGCTGATTAGTCCACTTAGGAAAAATATCCGACATGTAAATTTTTTTCCCTAGAAAAAATACTATGACATAGGCCCTTTAATCTCCAACCGGCCGCGCTCCTGTTTCGTCCCACCCACTGCCACCCAGGGCTTAATGGCACCTGACTCTGGCCCACGGAGGTAAAACATTCAGCATCCAACAGATCAGCCGGACTCTTAATCGGATTTACAGGTACTCCATGACGGGCGGGCTCGCAAGTGGACCGCAAGAAAAATCTGCTCTTTTTACTTAAGCTAATATATATTATAAGAAATGATTTTTACTCTCCCCGGTAAACGCACCGCGCAGTGCAGGTTTCCGCCACCACTACTTCGGTCAGCAGCGGCAGCCTGGGCTTGAGCCGGTCCCAGATCCAGCGGGCGATTAATTCGCTGGTGGGATTCTCCAGGCCAGGGACTTCGTTGAGCAGGTGGTGTTCCAGTTCCTCCCAGGATGGTTTGAAGGCCGCCGTCATGTCCGCGTAATCCATCACCCACCCCAGGCGCGGATCGCAGGGGCCTTGGACGACGATTTCCGCCTGGAAACTGTGCCCATGCATGCGCCGGCATTTGTGCGTGGCCGGCAGGTGCGGCAGATAGTGCGCCGCCTCGAATTGAAAGGTCTTGCGTAATTCCATGTTCATAATTCCCAATCGGTCCAATGCACCAGCCGGGCCAGGGTGGGCTGGCCATCCCGGCGCCCGGCAAGGTTGGGGTTTTGCATCCGTCCCAGCGGGCAGATGCGCGGAGTGCCCCAGGCGGCCAGTTGCCGGGCCAAATCCTGGGCTTGGGCCTCGGTGGCGGCCAGCCCGACGCTGGAAATGCGATGCCGGAAGGCATCCGCCCCCTGGAGCGCCTCGGTCAGATCCGCCACTGCCTTCACGTAAATAAAACGCTGGCGGCAGGAAACCTGGAACCGTGGGTCCGCCTCGTAAACCACACTCCAGGCATCCGATCCCTGGCTGAACCAGCACCGGGTGTCCGGGGAATGGGCGGCCCGGATCGCATACAGCGACCGCCGGGTGGCGATGGCCGCCGCGGCCGGCGCCAGGAGCGGTCCCCGGGGGTGTTGGCTCTCCCATTTCGCCAGCGCTCCCGCCAGCTGTTCGGCAAAAACTTCCGCGGCGCTGCCCGGCCCGCGTTCCACGTAAAACACCTGGGGGGCCAGGGGTCCCGCCTGGTTCCAGGACACGATGTCCGCCACCGCGTTCTCCACAATTTCCAGCCCCGCCAGGCTTTGCAATGCCTGGCAGGTGATGAAACCAAAACTCACCCGCTCCTCATCGCCAAAAAAACGGACCTTGCCCGGCAGCCGGCCCCGGATGGCCTCCAGCTTCGGCGCGCTGCCATTGGCCACCACGGCATCGGTTTCCACCCACAACGCATCCTCCAATTCCGGCCGGCCATCCCCCCAGGACGCAATTTCCAGGCAGGCTCCCAGCTTGGGCTCCACTTCATAGAGCGAATGCGCGAACAGGCGCGCCAGAAAAACGGCGGGCTTGGGGCATTGGATGAACTGCGCGGAGCGGACCAGGAAACCTTCAACCAGGTTCATCAGCGGGCCGATGGGCGGTTCGGCGGCCGGCATCCAGGCGATCAATTCAGGCCCCTGGGCCATGGATCGCCGTTGCCCGCGTTGCTCCGGGCGGGACGCCCCCAAAGTATCGAGGCGGTCCGCCTGTCCGAATTCCTGCTCCAGCCAGGCGGCAAAATCCCCGGTGGTGAACCGCCCAAAAAAATCGTCCAAGCCCCGGGCCAGCGTGGCGGCCGGAATTCCCGCCGCGGCCGGTCCCAATTGCAGCGCCTCCACACGGAAGGGGAACTCCGGTTCGAGCCAGCTTTGCGCCAGTTGGCAAAAAGTTTTCACCAGGCTCACGGTCGTGCGCTGGCTCAGGTAACGCTCCCGATTTAACTTCAGGGTCTGCGCCGCTTGCGTGATCAGATCCGGAGTGATCACCGCTTCGGCCGGCAGGTCCACCAGGAAATAGTCGGGCCGGTTCATCGCCTTCCGTTAACCATTGGCCGCAACCGACAAAAGAAGAAGCCGCCAGGATATGTCAGATCCGGGCTCGTCCCATCCAGGATGCTTGTTGCGCGGTTTTTTTTCATCGGTCATCGTTTGCCGGCTGGTTTTCCGCCACAGCCGGATGTATTAAATATCCGCTCCGGCTCACCATGGCAAGCGTTCCGCAAGCATTTGGCGGGAGATCCCGGCGCGCCAGTTTTTCCTCGCCCACCCCCGCTTCCTCCGGGTTTAATAAAGGCTGCAATGAAACCAAGATCGCCCAGCTCGCCGTTGTCGCTACGCCTGTTTTGCCTGGTGGCTGCCTGGTGGATTGGCTGCCTGCTGCTGCGGGCCGCCCCACCCAGTCCGCCTAAATCCAAACCCGATGCGATCATTTATGAAGGTTCCTACCCTGGATGGCCATGGGTGATAAGAACCCGCGATGGCCTCCTCCTTTGCGTGTTTCGGGAGGGGACGGAGCATGATTACTCCAGCTCCGGCCAGGCGCTGCTTTGCCGCAGCGACGACCAGGGCCGCACCTGGTCCAAGCCGTCCGTCGTGGTGGATGCTCCTGCCGTGGATGACCGCAACGTGGCCATCACCGAGTTGCCAAACCGCGACTTGCTCGTGGTCTATAACACCTACACCGCGGCGCGGGAATCCCTGGCCATGCACCTGCGGTCCACTGACGGTGGCCGGTCCTGGAGCCAACCGGCGCCCATCGGCGAGAGGAACACCCGCACCCGCGCCGCCGCCGTGGTGCTCACCAATGGCACCTTGCTGCTGCCGTATTATGTGGCGCCCGGCAACGGTGCCCTGGCGGCCCGGTCCTCCGACAACGGGCGCTCGTGGACCACCGTCCCGGTGCCGGATGCCCCGGACTTTGTCGGTGACGAATGGGATCTGCTGGAGGCCGCCCCGGACCGCCTGGTGGGGATCCTGCGCAACAACGCCCCCAAATCCGACGGCTTTTTCTGGCAAACCGAGAGCCGCGACGGCGGACGGCATTGGTCCATCCCCCGCAAAACCAACGTCCAAAGCCGCCGCGCCACGGCGCCGGCCCAGATTGCCTGGCACAACCGCACCCCCATCCTGCTTTACCCGGACCGCCGCATGGTCTCCGTGTCGGCCGTGAAAACCACCGATCCGGATTTCACGCGCTGGGAGGTGGATCAGCCCCTGGTTTGCTATGTGTATAATCCCGATGAAAGCCCGCTTCAGGATGCCAGCTATCCGGTGTCGGTTCAGCTGGATTCCCGTCGCCGGCTGATTGTGGATTACGAGATCCGCCCCGCCTCCCGGCGCATCGCCGCTTATTGCGTGGAATTCCCCGCTGGCTGGTGATCGCCCATGGGCCGGGGTTGAGGACCGATCCGGGGGGCGCCGCTTGGCGCCAACCTGCCGGACCGCCGGACCGCCGTTGACAGCCCATCATCAGCACGGCATCCTGCGACCATGAGCTTTGACATGCATCGTTTCCTTGGGCCAAACCGCGCACAAATGGTTGGGAAAACAACCGGTGTGCCTCTGGTTTCCTGCCTGGTTTTGTTGGGACTTGGCCTGGCCTCCGCCAGGGCAGACTGGCCGGAGTTCCGCGGCCCAGCGGGCGATGGCCACGTCACCGCCCCGGGCATCGACCAACCGGCCGGCCTCCCGCTGCACTGGAGCGAGACGAACAATATCCAGTGGAAGACCGAAATTCCTTTTCGCGGCTGGTCCACTCCGGTGGAGATGGATGGCCAGGTGTGGCTGACCACCGCCACTCCCGAAGGCCAGGACTTCCATGCCCTCTGCGTGGATACCGAAACCGGCCGCATCCTCCTCAATGAAAAGCTGTTTCATTGCGGCCAGCCTGAACCGCTCGGCAACAGCGTCAACGCTTACGCCACCCCCTCCGCCGCCATCGAAAAAGGGCGTGTTTACATCCATTTTGGCAGCTACGGCACGGCCTGCCTGGATACCGGCAGCCATAAAATCCTCTGGCAACGGCAGGACTTGCCATGCCGCCACTATCGCGGGCCAGCTTCTTCCGTCATCCTTTTTGAGAACCTATTGATCCTGTCCATGGACGGTGTGGATGTGCAATACCTGGTTGCCCTGGATAAAAAAACCGGCCAGACGATTTGGAAAACCAATCGTTCGGTGGCCTGGAATGACGAGGATGTGCCAGGGCAAATGGCGCGGGACGGGGATTTGCGCAAAGCCCACAGCACGCCGCTGATCGTCACCGTCGCCGGCCAGCCGATGATGCTCACCGCCGGCGCCAAGGCGGCTTATGCCTACGATCCCCGAACCGGCCGCGAAATTTGGAGGGTCCGTTATAACGCCTGGTCCGCCGCCCCGGCCCCCGTCTACCGGGAGGGCCTGGCCTTCCTCATCACCGGCTTCGGCGGCAAAACCGAGCTGCTGGCCGTCCGGGTGAACGGACAGGGCGATGTGACCGATACGCACGTGGCGTGGCGCACCGATAAAATGGTGTCCAAGACCGCCTCCCCGGTGCTGGTGGGCGATCTGTTGTACATGGTGAGCGACGATGGCGCGGTCACCTGTCTGGAATCCGAAACCGGCCGCCAGGTATGGCGCGAGCGCCTCGGCGGGAATTATGCGGCTTCGCCCATCTACGGCGATGGCCGGATTTACTTCTGCAGCCAGCAGGGCAAAACCACGGTCCTGAAACCGGGCCGCACCTTTGAATCCCTGGCCACGAACACCTTGGCCAGCGGTTTCATGGCCTCGCCAGCCGTGGCCGGCAAATCCCTCCTCCTGCGCACCCGCACTCACCTCTACCGGATCGGGTCCCCGGCAAAAGCGTAACCGGAGTTAATTGCCAACCAAACCGCCAAGGGGTTGGGTTTTCTTTCCCAACCCCAAACTTGGGCGCTTTGCCTGAACGCGCCCGGCAGCCAGCCTGGCTTTACTCATACCATGAGGGCGCCCGAAGGGTCCGGGTTCCCCTGCCTCATCACCCGGAAATCTGAGATTTCAAATTCAATTTGAAATCTCAAATCCTGGTCCCTTGGCTGCTGCTCCCCTTTCCTTCTGTGTCTCCCAAAAGGATTCCACAGCCAAGTCCGGAGATGGTGCGCAGCGCCTGCTCCGGATAAACGGCCAATAAGCAGTCAATCCCATGGGCGATGCGTCAAGATCCCAAAAAAATTCGTCCCCCACCCAAACCCACGCATTCCGGGATTGTTTCCACCGTCTCCCCACGCTGGCGGTTGCCTGCGCTGGGCAGGCGATCCCTCCCGATGCAACAGCGGTTGGCCGTCAACCTGACTCCCTCATGCAGTCCAAAGTCTGCAATCTGAGGTTTCTGCCGGAGAATCTCTTTTCCGGCCAATGGCCAGGGATCATGGGTTGCTGGTCAGCTGCTGGCCCCCGAATTGGACTCCCCCGGCCAGCGCAAGCCCGGCCGCAGGGTAATACTGTTGTATTATATTATTTGGCAGCATAGAGTCGCCGGGTGATATAATTGTTTATTAAGTTGACAGGTTTCGACATTTTTAGAGGATGGCCCGTGAGCATCCGTATTTTTGGCAGGAAGATGCCAGCGGCAGGATGCCAGGAGGAAGAGCGGCGGGATGCGAAAATGGAAATATGGCGGGGTTAATAACCAATTTTTGGCAGTTGATGGGGCGGGAATCCGGAAAACCGGTCTCCCAGCCAAGGGTCCGGTTTTGGCAAACCGGTAATTGGGGAACCTATTATCCGGGTATGATTCAATCCTCGCTCCTTAACCCGGCTAAATCCGCAGCGTTTATCCACAACAATGCCACAAGGTCGGCAATACCACCTGTTTTTCAAGTTGAACGAACTGGTATCACGTCCACCCCAGCTCAATTGAAAGGTCCATAGCCATGCCAGACAAAAACGATAATCCTGCGATCAACGGCCAGAAGAAGTCAAAGGTCGGGCATTTCAGAACGGTTTCGATCATGGCGCTGCTGCTCTGGCTGCTGCTGCCTGCGCCAGCCCATGCCCAATACAATTACACCACCAATAATGGTGCAATAACGATCACCCAATACACCGGTTCCGGCGGGGCGGTGACCATCCCCGGAACCATCAAGGGCCTGCCGGTCACCAGCATCGGGGACTACGCGTTCTATTACTGCGCCAAACTGACCAGCGTCACCATCCCCAACAGCGTCACCAGCATTGGGGACTATGCGTTCGATGGCTGCACCAGCCTGACCACCGTCACCATTGGCAACAGCGTCACCAGCGTCGGGGACTATGCGTTCTCGGGCTGCACCAGCCTGAACAGAATCACCATCCCCAACAGCGTAATCAGCATTGGGGGTTATACGTTCGCTGACTGCACCAGCCTGACCACCGTCACCATTGGCAACAGCGTCACCAGCATCGGGGACTATGCGTTCCTTAACTGCACCAGCCTGGCCAGCGTCACGATTGGCAACAGCGTCACCAACATCGGGGACTATGTATTCGGTGGCTGTCCCAAACTGACCAGAATCACCATCCCTAACAGCGTCACCAGCATCGGGGACGATGCGTTCGGTGAATGCACCAGCCTGGCAACGATTACCGTGGACTCCATGAACCTAAATTATTGCAGCTTGGATGGGGTATTGTACAACAAGAGCCAGACTACCCTCATCCAAAGCCCAGGAGGCAAAGTTGGAAGCTTTACTATTCCCAATAGTGTCACCAGCATCAGGGACGATGCGTTTGCTGGCTGCACCAAACTGACCAGCATCACGATCCCCAACAGCGTCACCAGCATCAAGGAACGGGCGTTTTCTGGCTGCACCAACCTGACCAGCATCACCATCCCCAACAGCGTAATCAGCATCGGGGGCTCTGCGTTCGCTGTCTGCAACAGTTTGGCCAGCATCACCATCCCCAACAGCGTCACCAAAATCGGGAATTCGGCGTTCCGTGACTGCGCCAGCCTGGCAGTGATTAGCGTGGACTCCATGAACCTAAATTATTGCAGCGTAGATGGGGTATTGTACAACAAGAGCCAGACCACCCTCATCCAAAGCCCAGGAGGCAAAGTTGTAAACTTTACTATTCCAAACAGCGTCACAAGCATCGGAGTCGGGGCGTTCTCTCGCTGCACCAGCCTGACTAGCATTACCATCCCCAACAGCGTCACCAACATCGGGTTCGAGGCGTTCTGGTGCTGCGCCAACCTGACCAGCGTCACCATCCCCAACAGCGTCACCAGCATAGGCATTTCGGCGTTTTCTT
>CAIMWS010000135.1 GCA_903845125.1 uncultured Verrucomicrobiota bacterium | reverse complement strand
TCCAGAGCCCTCCTATGCCTTAAAAACCTATCCCCCCTCATACACAAAAAGCGCCCCTTACCGTATAGTTCAGACTTGCCGATACCCGATTCCCTCACTTATTTCGCAAACCGCACTATCAATTATCGTGACCATGCTCAAAGCGGTATGTTCGAGGATGGGAAATTTTTCGATGAGTTTGATGCAGTAGCCAGCGACAAATCTCAACGCCAGGATCCCGATAAATACGCCAGTGCAAACCACCCACAGTTTGGGGCTCATCGCAACGGCTGCAACGACGTTATCGACGCTCAAACTCAAATCCATGATTTCAATGGCAATCACTGTCATCAACAAGCTTCTCGCTTTGGGCCCACTTCCGGACTCGCCATCCTCATCTTCCTGGCCTGACGAAAAGTGTTCACACATCAAATAAATCAGATAGGCAGCCCCCAAAACCTTCAGCCAAGGGTTTGTTATAATCCATGCGGCAAAAAACAAAGCCAACCCTCGGAACGCATAGGCCCCGATTATTCCCAACCGCAAAGCAAGGAATTTTTGTTTACCGGGCAAATGTGATGCCATGGCAGCAATTGCCAGTGCGTTATCCACCGAAAGCAAACCCTCAATCAGGATTAGCGACATGATGACGGGTATGGCATCCGTCAACTCAGCGGTTGTCGGAAAGGAAAGCATTCCAAACATAATGGCATTCGTGATTATGGACATGGCTTTTTATAGGGTGCGTGCTTTTCCTGTACCACCCAGGATCTGTTTGGCAGCTTGGTAAAGGGGAGTACATTCGCGCCAATCCGACGTCGATTCTCTTCGGCGTCCAACTGGCTCAGCCCAGACAATTTGGCCCTTAACGACCGCTTCATAAGCTTTCACCGACCATAATAACAGTCAATCCGCGAATGTGCCTATCGGGACAGTAAACTGGATAGGTGCCCAAAGCGTCAACACCTATTTTCAATCACAGAGTATTGGCATATCTCATACTAGCATCATGTTATGGAGTGTGTAACAAATACGGTTACTGGGGGTCAAAAGAAGAAGTAATTGGTTTAATCGAGTGCAGCGATGTATTGATATTATGGAGCCAACTTCAGACATGGCGTTCCGGCCGGAAGTCTTTTTCCGGAATATTGTTGCATCGCGTCAAGCATGATATCTTCAGCGGCTTTGTGCGGGATTTCGGCATCAACCCGCGTCAGGGGTTCCGCGTCAGGAGTTCCGCGTCAGGAGTTCCGCGCCAGCCGCCTGGCCGCCCACATCCCGGTATATGGAGGTGCAAGGCACGAACCCGGATTGGAATGGAGGGATGGCTGAAGTCGCAAAGTGATTCGCGGTGTTCCCATTGTTTCAATTCTTCGAACTGCTGCGCGAATGCCGATATGTCAAAATGAAGAAATTCCGGTCCCAGTCCACTGGCGATTTTAAAAAGAAAACCGACACCACCGAATCCTGCTGCCCATCCACCGCCACAAAGCTGGCTCGTTCTGCCGGTAGTTCCGCCAGACGCTCCTATATCTCCAACCGACGGCTCAGCAGGGCTGGCGCATTGGATTCACCTTGGTCGTCCAGGGCGAACGCCCTCGCAATCAGATGCATTCGATAGTGTTTGAAGTAGAGACGCCAGGTTTCGTGCCCAACACAAACCGGATTTCCTCATCGGCCATGCGCTCGATCAAGCGACTGGTCATTACGGCAATTGGGGCGTGGTCTCGAGAGAATATAGGGCAAAGGCATCGATGTTGGAATTTTCAGCGACAAGCAAGTCAATCGGGGCTTCGTATTGCAAGGCCAGTTACACTTTATCGAGTGATTCGGTCAGCCAGGGGGCCTTGGTTCAGGTGAGCTTGATGTGCTGGCTTAAAAGCAAGAGACCTAAAAAATATTTCCGGCACAGACCTTATCTTTTTTAATGGTGCTTTTTTAGTCAGGTTCCGGGTCCGGCGGTATCAGTGGTGTTTCCTGGTTGTGGTCGTAACGCTCCAGAATTCCTCTGGCGGCTTTTTCCACTCGCTCGGCAAGTATCCTGGGCCGAACCACCACGGCGTGACTGCCCCAACTCAAAATCCACGGGGTGATCTCTCCCAGGCTGTCCAGTCTGAAGGAGATACGCATTTCGCCATTGGGCAATTCAGTGACCTGCTGACTGGGATGCCAACGACGATTGCGAGAGATATCCGCTGCCCAGCGGTCCAACTCGATGACAATCTCGAAATCGTCGTTTCCCTTGAAGATGCCAAAGCTGCCCTTGAGATAATCGGCAATTTTAAACTCAGCCGGACGCACGAATTCTCCGGGCAGAATTTCCGGGTTTATCATGCGCGTCAGAACAAAGCAGCGGACTTCCTTGCGGGCGAGATCGTGACCGACCACATACCAACGATTATTGGTGCAGACAAGTTGGTAGGGATGGAGTTTGCGGTCCTCCAACTGGATGGCGCCAACTTTGCGGTAACTGAACTTGAGCGGCCGGTGCTGTTGCACCGCGCGCAGCGTGATCAGAAAATTTTCCTCGTCCAGCAACTCCGGTCCGGCGAGCCGGATTTCCATGGCTTCACCAAGATCCTGCATGTGCAGCACAACGTCTTTTCCCAAGTGTTCGGCTAAACGGTTGAATACTGTTGCCAGCGGCTCGTGAAAGGGCGTTCCCTTGTAAATGGCCACCGCTTTTTGCGCCACAAGAATCGCGAACAACTCCGATTCGCTAACCATCACGCCGGGAAAATTCTCCACCGGACGGCTGTAATAATAGCCGTGGCGCTTATTGTCATATTCGATGGGCAGTTGAAAACGGTCCCGCATGAAGTGGATGTCCCGAAGGATTGTAATCCGGTCCAATTCAAAATGATCTGCGATCCGGACGCAATTAGGATAGGTCTTGAGCTGGAGTTGAGTGTGGAGGTACATCATCCGCTCGAAGGGAACCCGAGAATGAAGCTGGTTTTGGGAGAGCATGGCACCGATTATGGTTGCTGTTTGGAGGCAGGCCCCAGCTTATTGTCCGGAAGCGTGAATTTTGGCGAGTAAAGCTCGGCATCGGAGATCGGGCCCGGGGCTGGCTGGCGATGGGGCGAACCACACGGTCCTGCCTGTGTCAAAGCTATTCTTCGCTATTACAAAGCGGTCGTGGTAGTAATTTTCGCGCTCAGTCATGGTCGTGAAGGCTATCAAGGGGGGCTGTTTTGTCAAACCTTGGGAGGAGAGGAAAAACCACGCAAATCAGAAAAAGGCAAACTTATAAGCATCGAGTTTCCTTGGGGATTAAGGTCGAACCGAGCCAGCGCCCGGGGCTGGGCCGCCTGAGCGACCTGCTGGCCAGGCTCCAGTGATCCGAGCCGGTTAGCGGGTCGCTGGCGCATATCACGCCAGCCGAAAGTCATCCTGCCCTTGCTCCCGCGCGGAGATCATTGGAGCACCCGCTTCCCCAACCTTGCCAGCGGACATTGCGGCCACCCGGGAAACCCGCTGGTGCCGTCGGCGCCCAAGCCCGGTCCCGGCGGGTCCGGCACCCGCGCGGCCCCGGTTCTGCCGCAAAGGCTTGCCCCTGGGGCCGGTTCGTGGCAGGCTGGGGGCATGTTCAACGACTCGGCCGGTAAATTCAAAAAGCTGAAGGGGCGGGCGGCGGCTTTCTACAAAAAGCTGAAGGAATGGGCCACGGCAGGCATTAAAATGCTCGAGGATTTCCTGAATGAGATTGGCCTCGAGCGGGCGGACCATAAAGGATCTTACATCCACGATTTTGCCCATTTCTGGCTGCTGGTCATCAAGAGCTTCATCCGGAACCGCTGCCTGGTGCGCGCCTCGGCCCTGGCCTACACCACGCTGCTGGCGCTCATCCCCCTGCTGGCCATCGTGGTGGGCATCTCCACCAGCCTCCTGAAAAGCCAGGGCGACAAACCCGTGGCCGACATCCTGGAAAAACTCGTCTCCAACCTGGCCCCCCAATTGAACCTGGTCAACAAGACCAACGCCCCGCAAGCGCAGGCGGTGGAAAGCATTCCCAACGGGCGGCGGGAGGTGGTGCAGAAAATCAGCGAATACATCGGCAATATCCGCAGCGGCACGCTGGGCGTCACGGGGGTGATCTCGCTGGTGCTGGTCGCCATTTTCCTGCTGAGCAATATCGAGGCCACTTTCAACGACATCTGGGGGGTGGGAATCGGCCGCAGCTGGTTTTCCCGGGTGGTATATTACTGGGCGGCCATCTCCCTGGGGCCGTTGTGCCTGGTGGTGGTGCTGGCGCTGAACTCCGGCTCCTACGTGGAAAAAACCCGGCACCTGCTGGAACTCACGCCCTACCTCGGCCAATGGATTTTCTGGAGCCTGCCCTTTGTGCTGCTGACCATCACCTTTTCCCTGTTTTACGCCTTGATGCCCAATACGCGGGTGCGCTGGTGTTCGGCGTTCGTGGGCGGCCTGGTGGGCGGCACCCTCTGGCAGCTGAACAACATCTTCAGCGTCATCTATATTTCCAGCGTCGTCGGCTACAGCCAGATCTACGGCAGCCTGGGCCTGGTGCCGGTGTTCCTCGTGGGCATGTATTTCTCCTGGGTCATCCTGCTGTTTGGCGCCCAGGTTTCCTACGCCTTCCAGAACCGCTACGCCTACATCCAGGAGAAGCAGGCCGAGAGCGTGAACCACCAGAGCCGCGAACTGCTCGCCATCTGCCTCATGGCCCTGGCCGGGGCCCGGTTCCGCCAGCATGAGGAACCGCCCAACGCCACCGACCTGAGCAACACCCTCGCCGTTTCCCACCGGCTCGTGATGCAGATCCTCCAGGGCCTCGTGAAGGCCCGGCTGCTGGTGGAGGTGGTCGGCGCGGATACCGGCTATGTGCCGGCCCGCCCCCTGGATCAGATCAACTGCAAGGACATCGTGCAGGCCTTGCGCTCCGGCCTGGGCCAATCCCTGGTGCCGCAGCCCTCCGCCGCCACCGGCGCCGTGCTGGAGGATTGGCGCCGCATCCAGGCGGCGGAAAATGCGGCCTCCCAGGCGGTGAGCCTCGAGAACCTGATCCAGCGTTTCCAGGCCGCCTGATGGACACCGCGAAAAATTGCATCCGGATCGTCGGGGCCCGCCAGCACAACCTCAAGAACCTGACCCTTTCCATTCCGCGCGGCCAGCTGGTGGTGATCACCGGCCTGAGCGGCTCGGGCAAGTCGTCGCTCGCCTTCGACACCCTGTTCGCCGAGGGGCAGCGGAAATACATGGAGTCGCTCTCGGCCTACGCGCGCCAGTTCCTGGACC
>CAIMWS010000134.1 GCA_903845125.1 uncultured Verrucomicrobiota bacterium | reverse complement strand
CGCCGGGTTCGTGAAGTGCTCTACCGTTTCAATAACTATCTGAACGAAAAAAACACCTGGGCCCAGCAACAGGCTCCCCACCTGGTGCAAAATCCGGTCGCCTATTTTTCCGCCGAATTCGGTGTCCACGAAACCTTGCCGATTGCCGCCGGTGGTTTGGGTATTTTGGCTGGTGATCACACCAAATCGGCCAGCGACCTCGGCTTGGGCTTCGTGGGCATCAGCTTGTTTTACCGGGAAGGCTATTTCCAGCAAAGCATCAACCAGGACAATTGGCAGACGGAATACTACACTATTTTGAATCCCAAAAACCTGCCCATGGAGCCGGTTTTGGATGCCCGCGGGGATCCGCTGGTTTTGTCGGTGGAAATCGCCACCAGCCAGGCGTTTTTCCAGGTTTGGCGCGTGAACGTGGGCCGCAGCGTCGTTTACTTGCTGGATGCCAACCGGCCCGAGAATTCACAGCATATCCGGGATCTCACCCTGCGGGTTTACGGGGGCGACATCACCACCCGGATCATGCAGGAAATCATCCTCGGGATTGGCGGCATCCGGGTGCTGAGAGCGCTGGGCATTCAGCCCTCCGTTTTTCATATGAATGAAGGGCACTCGGCCTTCCTCACTTTGGAACTGCTGCGTGAAAAACTGGCCGAGGGCAAAAAATTCCCCGAAGCCTTACACTGGGTCAAGGAGCATTGCGTGTTCACCACCCATACCCCGGTGGAAGCGGGCCATGACCGGTTCGGCACCGATCTGATGGAGTATGTTTTTGGTCGATACCATAAACACCTCCATTTGAAAATCCAGGATCTGCTTGCCTTGGGCCGCATTCATCCCGAAGACCCGAAGGAAAGTTTTTGCATGACCGTGCTGGCCCTTAAAACCTCCCGGGCCGCCAATGCCGTCAGCGAGTTGCACGGCCAGGTGTCGCGCAAAATGTGGCTGTCCCTTTACCCCGGCAAAACCGAGGCGGAGGTGCCCATCGGCCATATCACCAACGGCATTCATATTTCCGGCTGGATGAAAGGCAGAAACCGCCATTTCTGGAAACAAAAACTGGGGCCCGATTGGGAAGAAAAGATCAATAACCAGGAATTCTGGGATAAAATGGCCGACCCGGATTTTACCACCGACGAGGAGATTTGGGCTTTCCGCTACGGGATGCGCCGCGAGATGATTGAGTTCTGCCGCCGCCGGCTGTTGATCCAGGACCGCCGGCACGAACGCGATTTCATCACGTTTGACCGTTTGCTTAATCCGGACGCCTTGACCATCGGCTTTGCCCGCCGCTTTGCCACCTACAAGCGCGCTCCGCTGATTTTTGAGCGGTTTCAGGACATCGTCAAGCTGGTCACCGATCCGCAGCGCCCCATCCAATTCATCTTTGCCGGCAAGGCGCATCCGCATGATGATCACGGTAAAAGTTTCATTCAGAAAATCATCCATTTGAGCAAACATTCCGAACTGAATGGCCATTTGGTATTCATTGAAAACTACGATGTGCACGTAGCCCGCCAAATGGTGTCTGGCTGCGATATTTGGCTCAATAATCCCCGGCGGCCGCTGGAAGCTTCCGGCACCAGCGGCATGAAGTGCGGATGCCATGGCTGCTTGAACCTCAGCATTATGGACGGCTGGTGGCGCGAAGGCTTTGACGGCCACAACGGTTTCGCCATCGGCGGCGATTCGCACCCGGACTCCATCGCGGAACAAGATCGGCAGGACAGTGAAAACTTGTTCCGGGCCTTGACGGAAGAAGTCATTCCCTGCTTCTACGAGCGCGATGCCAAGGGCATCCCGCGCCAGTGGATTGCCAAAATCCGTAAAGCCATGGTGACCTTGGTCCCGCAATATGGCACCTGGCGCATGTTGCAGGAATACGTCGGCAAGTATTACTCGAAAGCGCCCGCTGCCTAGCCGAGGACGGGGACCTCTGTCCGCGCGCTATTTTGGAGGCAGGCGGAGGCTTTGAAAACCCGGTTGGCCAAAGCTTGCTGAAGGTGTTTTGCCTGGCAGCTCTCGATGCTCCTTTCCTTCCCATGACGATACGGCCTGACATACGGACGCTGACTCTCCCGCAACTGCAGGAGGTGGTTGCAGGGCTGCGCCAACCCGCCTTCCGAGCCGGGCAAATCGCTGAGTGGCTTTATCGGCGGAAAGTTGCCTCGTGGGCCGAAATGACCAATGTTCCGGCCGAATTGCGCAAACAGTTGGCGGAACGTTATGACCTCCATGCTTTGCAGCAAGCCACCTCCAAGCTGATTCCGGGCGAGGCCATGAAATTCCTCTGGCGGCTGCGGGATGGCCAGTTGATCGAGAGTGTGCTGCTCAAAGCCAATCCCGCGCTCTATGGGCAGGCCAGCGACCGGCGGACGCTTTGCATCTCCACCCAGGTGGGGTGCGCTTACGGATGCAAATTTTGCGCGAGCGGCCTGGCCGGTTGGAAACGCAATCTCCAGGCGGACGAAATTGTTGAACAATTCCTGGCTTCGGAACGCTGGCTGGCCGGTCAAACGGACTTTTTGCCCGCCGAGGCTGAACCCACGGCTGCCGAAACCGCCCGTGGAATTAGTGTTGAAAACCAGGTTCCCAAACCGGGCCGCCTCATCCACAACCTCGTGATCATGGGCATGGGCGAACCCCTGGCCAATTATGAGGCGCTGTTGCAAGCCTTGAAAATCCTTAATGCCCCCTGGGGGGGCGACATCGGCGCCCGGAAAATCACCATTTCCACCAGCGGATTGGCTCCCCAAATCCGCAGCCTGGCCAACGAGCCTTTTCAATTCCGTCTGGCCATTTCGTTGCACGGAGCCACGGACGAAGTCCGCACCCGAATCATGCCCGTCAACCGCAAATATCCTTTGCGTGAACTGCTGGCGGCTTGCGACTACTATGTCGTCCACAAAGGCAAAATGATCACCCTCGAATATGTGCTGATCGAGGGCATCAACGATCAACTGGAGCAGGTTAAACCCCTGGCAGAAATCACCCGGCGCCTGCACGCCAAGCTGAATCTTATCCCCTATAATCACGTTGCCGGCCTGGATTGGAAACGTCCTTCTGAGAGCCACCAAAAAGACTTCCTCAACGCGCTCCTGGATCGCCGTGTTCCGGCCACTCTGCGCCAGGAAAAAGGCCACGATATCGATGCCGCTTGCGGCCAGTTGCGCCTGCGCACCGAAGGGTCCATCACCCCCCAAGCCCCCGCCTGATAAGCCTGGCTAAAACCCAGGCGCTGGACTTTTCCCACTGGTTCAGCGGGTTGACTCGCCAGGCTTCTTTTGTTAGAAAAATCCGGATTGACCAAGTCTTGGGGGCGCTTAAACCATCGCCTCATGCCATTGGAAAATATTTATGAGCAAACTTTTCCTGCACTGGGCAGCCGCCTTGATTGGGGCGGGATGCCTGTTAACTTCCACCCAGCAAACCCAAGCTGTCGAATCCAGCGTTGAGGAACTGGCCCGGGAGGTTGCCCCCAAAGGATGGATCTTATATTCCGCCAAAACCAAAGCGGGTGATTATGATTTGTGGCTGGCCCGACCGGATGGATCACAAGTCCGCAACTTGACCCAGTCACCGGACTTCAGCGAATTCGGTGGGCGCTTCAGCCGGGACGGCAAGCAAATGCTTTATCGGCGAATGCCGCGCGGCGACAGCATCAACCATGACCTGTGGGGCGCCGTTGGCACGCTCGTCACCGCCGGCGTGGACGGCTCCGCTCCAGTTGCCCATGGCAAGGATGGCGACTATCCTTGGGCAAGCTGGAGCCCTGATTTGAAACGCATTGCCTGCCTCTATAAGCGGGAAGGCAAAATCCGCATCTTCGACCTGGCCAGCCACCAGGTCGTCAAAGAAATGCCCCGCCAGGGAATTTTTCAGCAAATGTATTGGTCTCCGGATGGCCGGCATCTGTGTGGGACCGCCAATGTCCAGGGGCAGGATTGGAAAATCGTCAGCATCGATATTGAATCGGGAAAAATCACGGTGGTTTCGCGGAATCTCAGTTGCACACCCGATTGGTTTCAGCACGATGCAGGCCGCTTGATTTATTCCAGCCGGACTCCTGGATTGGGCCACGATTATGGCTGGACCATGCTCATGCAAGCTTCCGCCGACGGCCAAGACCGCACCTTGATTTACGGTGAACGGGGCCGCCACCTCTATTATGGCTGCACCTCGCCCGATGACCGGTATGCGATTTTCTCCCTGCCCGTATCAGACGGCGGGACCGAGGATCCGCTGGCGGTCATCCGGATGGCGGATGCCCCCATCGTGGTCCCCGCAGATTATAAGGAGCTGAGAGCGCTTTACCCGCAAGCCCGGAGCGGTCCGGTCCTGAGGCTGAACCTGGCTGGCTTTGAGCCACATTGGACCTTTGCCGAAATCCCTGTGAAATAAACCAGCCAGGCGCCCGTGATACCCCATCCCACCCAGCCCGGCTCCCCTGCCCCGGAAGAGCGATCGCCCTATGCCACAGTGGCCGAGTCTTATTCCTCCGATAGCTCCCTCGAGAACGAAGCCACTCCCCACTACTCAGGCGGACCCGGCAAACTGCGGGGAATCGCCACCATCCTGGGGTTGTTTGCTGTAATTGGCTGGTTGGCCCTTCGGGGTAATGCGGGCACGGATGCCCAGGTGGCCACCTTGGGCCGTTTGGAACTGACCGCCCGTCTGGTTGAGCGTCCGGAACAATTCCCCAGCCTGGGTGCCTACCGGTATACCTACGTGTTGAAATATCGGATTCTCCAGGTCCACCGCCCGGATCCAGCCGGGAAATACCGATTGCGGCCAGGCGACGAGATATTCGTGGGCCATTATAAGCCGTGGCTGCCGCGTTCCCAAATCAAGGACAATGACTGGGGCAACAGCCCGCTGGGTGGCAGGCTGGATCGCTTTGTGGCTGGCGAAGCACACCGGATGGCCTTGGATTATGAATTGGCCGACCTGGCCCCTAGCGGTGCTCTCGACTACTGCTTTCCCGCCAACACGAATCGTTTTTTTGCTCTCTGGACCAATCCCACAGCCTTATAACGCCGTGCACAGGCGCCGCCAAACAACATTCCACCTCCTGCTTTTCCTTCCGGCTATCCCCAACCCTTGACCCATGGTTTTTACTACCCACATATTCATTTTTTACTTTCTGCCGCTGTTTCTGCTGGTCTATTTCAATCTGCCTTATACCTGGCGCAATTGCTGGATCACCCTGGCCAGCTACGTTTTTTATGGGTGGTGGGAACCCTGGTTTGTCTGCCTGATGCTTTTCACCACCCTGATGGATTTTTTTTGGGGCCGGATGATCACCGCCCCCCGGGCCACACCGGCCCGGCGCAAACTGGCCTTGGCCGCCTGTGTGGCCACCAATTTAAGTTTCCTGGGCTTTTTCAAATACTACATGTTTTCCGCAGAAAGCCTGAACCGGCTTTTGGAGCTGGCGGGTGCGGAGCCGTTCTCCATCCTGAAGGTGACCCTGCCCATCGGCATTTCATTCTACACCTTCCACTCACTGACCTATAACATCGACCTGTATCGCGGCCACGCCCGCCCGGCCAGATCGTTGCTGGATTTCTCCGCTTTCGTGGCCCTCTTTCCCGACCTGGTGGCCGGCCCCATCATCCGTTATAAAACCCTGGCCGCCCAATTGGCCTGCCGGGAGCATACCCTGTCCAGGTTTGCCTCCGGCACCGCCATATTCATTCTTGGTTTTGGCAAAAAAATCCTGCTGGCCAATCCCGCCGGCCAGGTGGCTGATGCCGTGTTCAATTCCGCCCATCCCTATGCGGTGGATGCCTGGCTGGGGGTACTGGCCTATGCCCTGCAAATCTACTTCGACTTTTGCGGCTACTCGGACATGGCGGTGGGTCTCGGACGCATGCTCGGCTTTGAATATTTGAAGAATTTTGATGCCCCGTACCGTTCGGAGAGCATCACCGAGGTCTGGCGCCGGTGGCACATCTCGCTTTCCAGTGTCTTGCGCGATTACTTGTATTATCCGCTAGGCGGCAACCGTCTGGGCCCCTTCCGGACCTACGTCAACCTGGCGGTCGTCATGCTGCTCGGCGGTCTCTGGCACGGAGCCAAATGGAATTTCCTGGCCTGGGGGGCATTCCACGGATTGCTGCTGGGATACGAACGCTGGCGCGGCAAACAAAGCTTCTATGGCCGGTTTCCCCGCCCCCTGCGCATCGGCATCACCTTCCTCCTCATGTTGTGTTCCTGGGTTCTCTTCCGGGCGGACAACCTGTCCGCGGCGATGGCCTATTTCAAAGCCATGGCCGGTCTCCAAATCCATGCTCCCGCTTCGCTGTTGGTGGCGGCAGAAATCTATACTCCCCTGAATATCGTGGTTCTGATCCTCGGCGCCGGCCTGGTTTTTCAACCCATCCAAGCCCATGACTGGGTGGTGGCCCGACCGCAAAGCTGGGGGCGGACCGCCTGCCTGATTCCGTTGTTCGTATTTTCGTTATTGGTGATGTTTTCCCAATCCTTCAATCCGTTCCTCTATTTCCAATTCTGACCCCATGGCGAACCCCAGTCACAAAAGTGAGAAAGCGTTGATCACCCTGTTTCTGGCCATCATCTGCTCCGTGCCGGTTTGCCAAACGCTTCTGGAATTGTGCCGGGGTGAGCGGATTCAGTTCACGGACGTATTCCACACCTTCCCAAAGGCCAGCGAACTTCGCCAATATGAGGCAACCTTGAAGGAAAAATCATGGGTCCAGCAAAACCTGCGCCCCGCAGTCCAAAGCCTGCTTTTTGAAATCGCCCGGGATTCCGGCCCCAAGGTGGTCCAAGGTTTGCAGGGCTGGCTGTTTTACCGGCCGGATATTCGTTTCCTGTTGGAACCGGACCGGGTGGATCTGCCCGGGAACGAGGGCGCATGGATCAAACCATCCCCGGGGGTTACCCAGCGCGAAAGTGTTTTCCGCAGCATTGAACGAGTCCGCGGCCAGCTCCAGGCTCGTGGCATTCGCTTGCTGGTGGTCCCGGTCCCCGGCAAACCAGCCGTGTATCCGGATCGGGTCACGCGCCGCGCCGGGAACCTGAAAGGGCTGCCTTCGCCCGCCCAGAATTTACTGGCGGATTTGCAAAAAGCAGGTATTGAAACCGTGGATTTGTTTACTCTGTTTCACCAGGAACGCCAAAAAACCGGCGGCGCGGATTTATATCTCGCCACCGACACGCATTGGACTCCCCGCGGCGCCCAACTGGCGGCCCGGGCCGTGGCCGCCAAAGTGCTGGCGATGGGCTGGAAACCATCTCAAACCGTGGCCTTTGAATCGACGCCGGCGCCGGTGAAGCGTTGGGGTGACTTGCTCGATATGGCCCAAATCCCCGGCTTCCGCCAAGCTTTCGGGATGGAAACGGTGGCTTGTGAACAAATTCGCGACCCAGCCTTGGGGCTCCTGATCCCCGCCCCCTCCGATCGCCCAGGCACTTACAAATATCCCGGCCCGGCAGCCACCCTGCTCCTCCTGGGCGATAGTTTCTCCCGGATTTACCAATACCCGGAGCCTCCGTCATTGGGGGAAGCCGCGGAGCCCTCGGAAAACCGTCCCGAGCAAACCAAACGACTGCTGCCTGGTTCAGCTGGTTTTGTCTCACACCTGGCGCAGGCGTTGAAATCGCCCGTGGATGCCGTGGTCAGCGACGGTGGAGCCGCCACCGATGTGCGCCGCAAACTCAGCACCCATGCCGAGATATTGGAAGGCAAATCCATCGTCATCTGGGAATTTGCCGAGCGGGACATCCATATCGGTGCCGCCGGATGGGAGGACATCCCACTGCCGGCGCCGGTCAACCCTTGAGCTATCATGATTCACCTGCAAGATTTCATCATTTTCGGGTGTTACCTCGCCCTGAACATCCTTCTGGGACTTTGGGTGGCACGGCACCGGACGGCCAGCACCAAAGATTATTTCCTCGGTGGCGAACGACTCCCCTGGTATGCGGTGGGCGGGTCCATCATCGCCGCCAACATCAGCACCGAGCATTTCATCGGAACCATCGGGGTGGCCTATGCCGTGGGCTTTGTGGTGGCCCAGTGGGAATGGGGCAACTGGTTCACCTTCACCGCTTTGATCTGGGTGTTTCTTCCTTACTATCTGCGCGGCGGCCTCTATACCATGCCGGAATTCCTCGAGCGGCGATATAATCCTGCCTGCCGCTATTTGTTTGCCATTTGCTCGCTGGTCTTATGGATCATTGCCCAGATGTCGGTTATCATGCTGGCGGGCGGCAAAGCCCTCCAGGGCATGTTCGGCATCAATGAAACCGCCACCATCATCTGCCTGGCCATCCTGGCCGGGAGCTACACCATTTATGGCGGACTGGTATCGGTGGCCTGGACCGATTTTCTCCAATTCATAGTCATGATGCTGGGGGGCTTGATCGTGACGGTCATTGGTTTGCACCGCGTGGGTGGCCTGGACGAACTCATGCACTTCGCTCCGGAAAAATTCAAAATCATCTATCCCATTACGGATAAGGATTACCCGTGGTTCGGCGTCTGGAGCATATTCATCTCGATCGGCATCTGGTATAACTGCACCAACCAATTCATCGTCCAAAGGTGCCTGGGGGCGCGCAGTGAATGGGATGCCCGCATGGGCGTGGTTTTCGCCGGGTTCATGAAGATATTGCTGCCGCTGCTGGTGGTCATTCCGGGCATCGTCGCCTTTAAATTATTCCCGGGCCTGCCCGACCAGGATCAGGCCTTCCCCACGCTCGTGCGGGAATTGGTGCCCGCCGGCTTGAGTGGAGTGGTGATGGCCGGGCTGTTTAGCGGGATGCTTTCGCATATCAGCTCGGTGCTGAATTCCTGCAGCACCGTGTTCACGATGGACCTTTATAAGCCGTGGCTGGGCCGCCGGCGCTCGGAAGCCCACCTGGTGTGGGTGGGCCGCATCAGCGGCGCCGTGATCCTGCTCATCGCCACCTTGCTCGCCTTGTGGTTTACCCGCCGCAAACTGGGCGTATTTGTTTTGATCCAAAATATCGGCGCCTGGGTCGCGGCTCCGATCGCCGCCGTTTTTTTGCTCGGTGTGCTCTGGAAACGAGCCACCGCCACCGCCGCCACCGCTGTCTTGATCCTGGCCTTCCCTTACACCGCCCTGCTGGAATTCTACCTTTTCAAAGAAATCTCCTGGCTGCGGCCATTCGATAACTGGCTGAACCGGACCTTTCTCGTTTGGGCCTCCTCCATGATCGCCATGGTGGTCATCTCCTGGTTGACGAAACCGCCCGTGCCAGAAAATATCAAGGGCATTATCTGGTCCTGGAAAATGGCGGCCCTGCCGGAGGCGGAACACGAACGGAACCGCGGGCTGCGCAGCCTGTTTCTGTGGTGGGCCCTGTTCGTCGGGCTGATGGCCGCCCTGTATGCTTATGTGATCTGGTTCCAATTTTGGGGGCCAGGCAAAACCGTATCCCATTTATGAACAATCCGTTTTCAATCGCTCAAATCCTGGGTTCTCACGGCCCCACTCTGGAGGGCGCCATGCGCGCTGGCTCAAGCTGGCTGGCCACCCATTCGGAAGCCCAGCTCCTGAACCTGGTCGGCCGCATCGTGGAGGAGGTTCCGCCTTTTCAAGCCATTGATAAATCCTCTTTGCCGGATTCATTTGGCGGCGGCCAGACTTCGCCCCCCGACGATTTGCTGGTGGGCCGCGGTCTGTTTTACCTTGCTGAGCAACGCCGGCTTTTCCTCGATTGCACCTCCGGCCATTACCAAATGCTTTGGGGCTATAATCATCCCGCTTTGGACGCGGCGGTGGCGGCCGCCACTCAATTGGGCGTCGTCTGGGATAACCATTCCAACATTCCCCAGGCACCCGTCAAATACCTGGCTCACCGCCTGGTCAGCCTGGCCAATCCGGCCGGTCAAAAGGATCCCTTGAACACGGTGCTGCTGGGCGTATGCACCGGCTCCGTGGCCTGCGGTGCCGCCTTGAAAATCATGCTCAAAGTTTATCAGGCTCGTCGCCACGAATCCGGGGTGCCGGTAATCCTGACTCTGGACGGCAATTACCACGGAACCGATATGGTGCCGCAGTTCCTGCGCGGCATGTGGCCTCACCTGGTATCGGACTTGGAAGTCGTCAAGCTCGAGCCCAACCACCCCGAAGCACTCGCATCCGCCTTTCAAAAATATGGGACCCGGATTGCGGGTTTTTGGGCGGAACCTGTGATGATGAACCGCGAAGCCATCGCTGTGGAAGCGGATTATCTCCGCCTGGCCCGCCAGTGGTGTGACGAGGTGGGAGCTTTGCTGTGCATTGACGAAATCCAAACCGGTTTCTGGCAGTCACGGGTTTTTGCCTTCCGGGAATTGGACCTCCACCCTGACCTCGTCGTCGTTGGCAAAGGCATGACCGCCGGGTTTCACCCCCTTTCCGGGGTGATTTTCAAAGAGCGTCTGGATGTCCTGGAACAATACGACGCCATCAGCACCAACGGCTCCGCCGCCCTGCCCAGCTACGTTGCGCTGTGCTCGCTCCAAATGATCGAATCCATGTCCGGCCAGATCTCTCAAATCGGGCAAAAGATCATGGATGGCTTTTGCGCTTTGGTATCCGAGTTCCCGGAGCATTTGCAGGCGGCGCACGGCCGGGGCTATTTGGCCGGTTTGAAATTCAAGCGCGTGGAAGTGGCTCAAAACTTTCAGCGCGATCTTTTGAAAGCAGGGCTTTGGACTCGGGTCCATGCCTACCACGAAGGCCACCGCACCCTGCTCACCAAACTGGGACTGCTCAGCAGCCCCGCTGTTGTCGATTTCATGTTGGGCCAGTTCAGAATGCTTTTGCAAGCCATCAGGTGATCCTACCGGTCATTGTCTTAAACCCGAACTCCGAAGTTAGGTTTGCAT
>CAIMWS010000133.1 GCA_903845125.1 uncultured Verrucomicrobiota bacterium | reverse complement strand
ACAGGGCGCTAATTTCGATGGGGGTCGTTTTGTGCGAGTCTGAAGCGGGCTTGTTTTGCATCAAACCTTATAGCCTCAGAAGGTTGCGCATTACGACCTCTTTTTCTATCTCGGAGTTCGGGTTGAACATTTCTCCTGGTGAGAAATGGGAAAGTTTCCTGGAACAAAAACTGAACTCGGGCGATTACCAATCCGCCAGCGAAGTGGTGCGGGACCTATTGCGCAGGCTCGAGCAGCGCGATTGGGATCGGATTTTTGGGGATCCGCCGGGTGAAACGGACCCCCAGCAATAAATCTGGAATTTACTGTTCTTTCCAGGCGATCATTTCCGGGGCGCTGATGGTTTTGACAATGAACCGGATCTTCAGTTCCTCGCCCTCGGGGAATTCGCAATCGAATTTGATGGTCTGTTTTCCGGACGGCACCACCGGGATGGCCTTGGCCAAAGGGAGCTCCTTGTTGAAATTGCCCTTTTCGTTATACACTTTGAGCTTTTCGCCATCACAAACCACCGAATAACCGGCGGCGAAATCGCCAGGCAACTCCAGCTTGTAGTATCCGCCCAGCTCCAGCCACGGGTTTTTCACCACGCCATTTTTCCCCAGGACGGTCAGCGCGAATGCCAGCGGCTGGGGAGCATCGGTGTGGTTGAATTCCCATTCCGAGAAGGTGGGCTGGCCGGGTTGCAGCACCTGCTTGACGTGCTGGAATTGGTGTTTTTTGAAGGGAAAGAGCTTCCAGCCCTGGCCGCCTTTTTCGAGATGGAAGTCGTTCTCAGGATTCTTGAGTCGTGCCAGTTGCTGAACGCTGAAGACGCGTTTGCTGTTGGCCTCCTGCCAGAGCTTGATGAGGCCCAGCAACTGGGAGGTTTTGGGGTTATCCCGCAGGCTTTTTTGCGCGGCGACCAAGGCAAATCCGGCGTGGAACCCGGCGGCTCTGGCCATCATCCATTCAATGTCTTCGGGCGTGGTGGCCGCGGTGAGCTGGAACCAGCCCAGCATGTTGGGCATGTAATTACGTTCCAGGAGGGGTTGGTTTTCCAACCGCGAATCAGCCTGCGATTCGCGGAACCCCCCGTACCAAGGCTCGCCCCAATTCCAGTAATGGCAAATGTGCCAGTAATAATGGCTGGAGGTGCTGGTGCCGTTGACCAGGGTATGCTGGGTGTCCCGGAAGACTTTATCGGCGAACGCCTGCATGCCATAATCCCCCTGGCCCGCTGAATAACAGCATTCATGGCCGTCAAAATCCAATTGGGAAACCCCCGTTTCATTGAAAAAACGGGCCAGGTTTCCCGCAATTTCCTGCTGCAGCTCAAAGTTCGGGAAAAGCGTTTGGTAGGGATAATCCATCAGCATGGCGGCGGTTTCCCCCTTGGGGTGGCCCGCCGCCTGGGTGCCAAAAGCCCCCCGCTGGCAATCCAGCAGGGTATAAGGTGCCTCCGTGGACGTCGCACGATAGCGGATGATCTCATCCCCGATCCGGACGGCGTGCAAAGTGCTGTAGGTCAGGTTTGTAAAGTAATATTTGGACTCCACCTGGATTTCCTTCGCGGTGGCATTGACATCCTGCGCCAGCCGGGAGGCTCCGGTGATGGCCAGCCGTTTGTCCGGGAGGGGAGTGACATAGGGATCGTCGGTGTTGATGAAGGACGTCAGCGTGTGGACCCCGAGGCGCAGGCCCAATTTTGCCGCTTTTTCCACACAGGCTTTCATGCCGGCGGTTCCGTTGGGGAATTTGTTGCGGTTCAATGCGAAATGGCCCCACGATTTAAACGGGCTCATGGAGTACAGCGACATCAGCCCCGCTTCCCGGGTGTAAGCGAGCATTTCATCGATGTTCTTTTCGGTGAAATCGGCGATGAGGTAGGCGCGGCCCGTTTCCGGAGATTGCTTGTGCCAGACGCCATGGATCAACGGATGGGGAAGCCCCTCGGCAACTTCGATCTCCCCAATGCGGCTTAAGGCATCTTTTTCGGGGCACCCAAACAGGGCGATCTTGGATCCCACGGTAGTTTCGTTGGGCAGCGCGGCTACCGGCACCTCGGGGTATTGGTTGTGATGAATGGATATTTTCCGGTCTTTGGACCGATCCAGGCTATAGGCCTGCAAACTGCTGCCATACTCCGTCTTGATGGCCACGGTGCCCCGGGTTTCGTCGGATCCTGCCGCATTCCGCAGGGCGCCACCCAGTGTCTTGATATTCAACGCTTGCAGGCCTATCGCGTAAGCCCCATCCCGCACCACGCCGACCACTTCCCCGATGGTCTTATCGATGACCGTGGGATACGGCCCCCAACAAACAGCGTTCACGGGATCGGGCGAGCCAAGGGAGGTTAATTCGAAGACCAAATGGGTTTTTTTGGAGGTCACCTTGATCTCCGCGGTGACTTTGGAAACGGGATAATCCAGGGCGATTACCTGGCGCGCTTCGTCATAACCCGCCTTGGCTGGCTCTTCCCACTCGTTGCCGGCGCGGATTTTAAGCAGGGCCGCTTTTTGGCCCACGGCCAGGAAGTTCTTGCCGGCCGCCGGGTGGCGCAGGGCGGTAATTTGCCCGGATCCGGAGATGCCGAGAACGAAATCCCCGGTCTTGAATTCCCAGGGCTGGGCAGGGGCGGAAAAAGCCAGCGCAGATGCCAGGCCAGTGAGGAACAGCAGGTTTTTCATGATGGTGAATAAGGATTTGAACGGGCCGTGTAATTGAAAATCCGGGCGCAGCGTCCGCTCGCTACCGGGCATGGACTGTTTGATGGATGGCCTGCACCAGCGAAAACTCTCCCGGTGCATCGGCATCCAGAACCCAGAACATGATGCCGCCCGCGGATTCCATGGCTGCCCGTGTTTTCAGTTTGATCATCGGGATACTGTTATACCGGTGCGACAGCCCGGCAAGTTCAAAAGTGTTGGTCTGGGCGGCGGCGGGATTGGCTGCCACCAACCTGGCGAAGGTGGCGGTTTCCCCCGCCGGGCCTTTGGCGCGGGAGTAAAAGGGCACCCCCAACACGGTCTTCGGTTTGGGGAGTCCGCGCCCGCTCCAATAGCTCAAACCCCGGTTGAATTGCTCGAGGGAGCCGTGGTCCGGCCCGTCATAGGTCATCACATTCACAAAATCGAGCAACGCAAACGACTCGGCCGGAATTCCCAGCCCGTTGCCATCTCCATAGGCCACCACGGCGGCGGTCAGTATTTTTCCGGCGAGGGCGGTCCGGAGTTCCCGAACCAAGGCCAGGAAGTTTTTGGAGGATTGGCCGGGATCGGGGTATTCCCAGTCGATGTCCGCCCCATCGAGATCGAAATCCTGGATGAAGCGCTGCAGGTTCGTGACGAAGGCGGTCCGGGTAACGGCCTGGGCGGCCATTTCCTCGAACTGCGAATCCCATCCCCAACCGCCCACGGCAATGTTCACGCGCACCGGGTGGCGGCGGGCCGCCGCAACGATGTTTTTCAACTTCCCCGGGTTGTTGATCGGCTTGAAGGTCCCGTCCGCGTTGGGGATCAGGAAGGAATAATTGATATGCGTCAATTGACCGTAGGGGATCGTGCTTTCAGCGATGCCCTCGGTGGCATAGGCCACGATGCGAAAGGGCTCCGATGCGGCCGCGAGGCGCGGGTTGGCATCGGGTGCGGCCTGGGTAGCCGAGGCAGCCAGGGTCGGGAGCGTGCCGGAAACCAGCAGCGCGGCCACCAGGGCGCAAACGGATGCGGAACGGCCGCCAGCGTGGAAGCGCATCGGGCCCATTGGGTTTGGTTCAAAACGGGTGATCATGGTTGTTTTAAAATGAGTTTCTCCATGGCGCCAAAAGGGGCGTAGCCTGAAGTGATGACTTCCTCGCCAGGTTCCAGTCCCTCCAGCACCTCATAGCTGGTTGGATTCTGACGGCCGAGTTTGATATTCCGCCTGGAGGCAATGCCCTGGCGCCGGTCCACGACAAAAATCCACTGGCCGCCGGTGGAAGAGTAGAAGCCTCCGCGCGACACCAGGCGCGCGGTTTGCGGCTCACCCAGTTCCAGATTGATCCGGGAGGTCTGCCCGATGCGGATGTCGGGCGGCGGCGCCTGGGCGAATACCAGATCCACCGTGAATTTGCCGGCGTGAACTTCAGGGTAAATCTTGGAGACCAAGGCCGGATGTTCCCGGCCGGAAAACTCGCAGGAAGCTTTCAGTTGGGTTCTCACCCGGGAGACGTAATGTTCATCCACTTCCGCCTTCAGTTTGTATGCCTCCAGGATGTTGATGGTGCCGATGCGCGCGCCATAGGCGATCACCTGCCCCAGCTCCAGATTCAGGGTGGCCAATTCACCGTTCACGGGCGCCCGGATGGAAAGGTTTTTCAGGCGCGAACGGTTGAGCTGTAAATTGCGCTGCATACTTTCCACTGATTCCTCCGCCGCCGCAATGCGGGAGGTGAACGAGGCCGAATCCAAGGCGCTTTTCCTGGCCAGAAGTTCATGGAGTTGGAGCGTGCGCTCGTAATTTTCCTCCGAGAGCAGATAGGTATCGGTGGAAATGATGGCATTTTTCAGCAACCCGGTGTTATTGGTCAGCTCGCGGCCCAATTTGCGGAGCTCGTAGCGGTACTCCACCAACTGCGATTGGTTGTTGTTTTCCTGGTTTTCCAAAGCCACCCGCATGGTTTTCAGGTCGTTCACCGCGCGGGCCACTTCCGTTTCATATTTCGAGATCTCGAGCAACAGGTTGTCATTGCTGAGCCGGAGAATGGGATCGCCTTTTTTAACCCGGGCGCCTTCGCGGAGGTTGATCTCCTCAATGCGCCCGCCTTCGGTGGCATCCAGAAAAACCGTTTGGATCGGCTCCACCGCGCCCATCACGGAAATATATTCCTGGAAGACACCCTGCCGGATTTTTTCGATGGTGATCTTATCGATCTGGGCGTTCACCTGGGACCGGGTATCTCTGAATGCGGTATACAGCGCGAGCAGCAACGCCAGGACCCCGGCCATGGCATACCTGGCCAGCCGCCGTTTGCGTTTGTGTTTTGGATCCAATGGCCTGTCCATGCAAGAGAAACAGTCAGTGAGCGGTTTTATTCATAGCGCAGGGCCACCACCGGGTTGCAGGAGGCGGCGCGATAGGCTTGGACCAGCGTGGTTCCGACCGCAATCAACAGCGCCAAAAGGCCAGCCGCCAGAAAGATCGTCCAGGATAAATCAATCCGGTAGGCGTAGTTTTGGAGCCATTGGCTCATCAAATAATAGGCAATCGGGCAGGCAATTCCAAAGGCCACAACCACCCAAGTGGTAAAGTCCCGGAGGAGCATCAGGACGATCCCGGTTGCCGTTGCGCCGTGCACTTTCCGGATGCCAATTTCCTTGGTGCGTTTTTCAATCGCGTAGGTGGCCAATCCCTGCAGACCAAGACAAGCAACCAACACCGCCAGGAAGGTCAACAGCCCAAAAAGCGCGCCAAACCGGCGATCCTCCTTGTATTGCTGGTCAAAGGCATCGTCCAGGAAGCGATATTCGAAATTGTCGGCCGGATAGATTTCACTCCAGATGCGGCGGATGCTTTCCACCGTGGACCGGATATCCTTGGAATTGATCCGGATGGCGTAATAACCGACCGCGTAGAGCCATTGGTAGCCGCAAAAATAAATGACGGGCCGGATTTCTTTCCGCAACGATTCCTGGTGATAGTCGTTCACCACGCCCACGATCCGATATTGCTTGCTGCCGATCCAAACGGGCGACTCCGCCGCCGCCCGCGCATCCGGGAACCCGATTTGCCGAACCGCTGATTCATTGAGAATGACCGCATCGGATTCCGCCGCGGTATTGGCCGAAAAATTCCTTCCTGCCCGCAGGTGGAGCTTGAAGGTGGGAATGAAATCATGATCCACAAAAGCGTAATTGTAGTTCTTCCTGGTATTCGGCAGGTCATCGGTTTTCCGGACATCCTCCCGCTGCCAAACGATCTCCTTGCCGGGCAGGATGGAGGCGGAAGCCACCGCTTCGACACCGGGCACGGTGCGGACCTTGTCCTTGTAAGTTTGCAGGGTATTGGTCCGTTGGGGCGTGCCAATGTCCGACATGGCCGAATAGGTGGCCAGCACGTGATCGATATCGATGCCCAAGGCCTGGTTCCGCATGAAGCCGATCTGCCGGTAGATGGTGATGACGCCGACGATCAGGACGATGGAGGCAACGAACTGGGCTGCGACCAGCACTTTTCGCGGATCGAGGCGGTGCCCGGATGCTTTATGCTTCGGCTTGAACAGCCGCACGGTGTCGTAGGAGGACTGGATCAAGGCGGGATAAAAACCGGAGAGCAAAATCCCCACCACCAGGATGGCGGCGGCGGCCAGCAAAAATCCGGGGGTGAGCAAAACGGATTTCAAGGCCATGCCCTGCTGCAACAAGCCAAAAACGGTTGGATGGAGGAGCACCACCAACACGAGGGCCAGGAGGAGACTGAGGAAATTGAGGAGCCCATATTCAATGAAATGCAGACCGACCAATTCCCAGCGGGAGGCGCCCACTACTTTGCGGATACCCACTTCCCGGGCGCGTTCCAGCGACCGGGCCAGGGTCAGATTGACAAAATTGATCCAGGCAATCACGAGGATGACCACCCCCAGCAGGCCAGTGGCCCATACGGATCGGCAGTCACCGTTGGCCGTGTCCTCACCGGTGCGGTTGGAATAAAGATGGATTTTATCCACCGGCTGCAGGAAAAATTCCATCCGGGTGCCGCCTTGGAGCACTTTCTTGAGGTAATCGTCCTTGAGGAGGTTTATTTTTCCCGCGACCCGTTTCGGATCTGAATTGGGCTGCAGGAGCAGGTAGGCAAAATGCCCCTGGTCGCCAAAATCCCAAGTGGTGATCGGTTCGGGGATGCGAAATTTTTCCGCATCCCGGGCATTGGCGCGGGTGAAGGGTTCGTTCCGCTTGTAATGATAGTAGAAATAGGTCTTCCGGGAGAGCAGCAGATCAAAGCGGATATGGGAATTGGGCGGTAGGTCCTTGAACACTCCGGTCACCTCGAATTCCCAACCCTCGTTGACCTTGAACCATTTCCCCACGGCCTGTTCGGTGCCGTAAAGTTTGACGGCCGCGGAGGCTGAAAGCACAGCGGAATGAATATCGGTCAGGGGATTTTGGGCTTTCCGGTCCACGAAAGGGATTCTGAAGACATCGAAAAACGATTCCTCAGCGCCGAACATGGAGACGTCCTGAATGCGGTTTTCGTTGGCGGTGACCGTCACCACATCGCGGAAGATCTCGGTGCCCCCGATGACCTCCGGCAAATGGTCCTTCAAAGTGCGGCCCATGCCATAGAAGGCGCGGGCGCTCCGGAGGCTCAAAGCTCCATTTTGATGGCGGTCGTGAACGATGCGATAGAGGTGGGCCGATTGATCCCAAAACTGGTCGAAGTGCGTCTCGTAATGCACATAGAGGAAGATGAACACACCGGCGGCCAGGGCCAGGGCGAGCCCGAGAATATTGATGACCGAAAACGACTTGTGCTTCCACAGGTTGCGCCACGCCACCTTCAAACAGTGTTTCAGCATAGGCCTATCCTGCCACCCCTTCCGGCTGGAGCCGGCCATCGAACATGTGCACAATCCGGTGCGCCCGTCGGGAATCCGTGGGCGAATGAGTGACCATGATGATGGTGGTCCCCTCCTGGTTGAGCTGCGCCAGCAAGTCCATGACTTCCTGCCCATGAGCCGAATCCAGGTTGCCGGTGGGTTCGTCCGCCAATATGAGTTTCGGCCCGGCGATCACCGCCCGGGCGATCGCCACCCGCTGTTGCTGGCCGCCCGAGAGTTGCTGGGGGAAATGCGACCGACGCGCCGTGATATTCAGGCGTTCAAGCACCTCCGCCACCCGTTGCTTCCGCTGGTTTTCGGGCTGCTTCAAGTAAAGCAGTGGCAACTCGATGTTTTCGTGCACGGTCAATTCATCAATCAAGTTGAAGCTTTGAAAGACAAAACCGATTTTCCCCTTGCGGAGCAGGGTCCGGTCCCGCTCTTTCAGTTTGCTGACGTCGGCGCCATCGAAGCAATATCCGCCATCCGTGGGACTATCCAACAGGCCCAGGATGTTGAGCAGGGTGGACTTCCCGCAGCCGGAGGGGCCCATGATGGCAATGAACTCCCCGGGCTTGGCCTCAAAACTGACGCGATCGAGCGCGGTTGTTTCCACCTCGTCAGCGAGGAAGACCTTGGTGAGTTTTTCCGTTTTTAACATTAGGCAAGCGATGTGCGTTAGGTGAAGGCAGGCCAGCCAGGCGGTTTATGGGGAGTTCACTATCAGCGCCCAGCCGTGCCCCTGCAACGGGGAGCCAATGGCCGGGAAACGGCCAAGGGATCCTGAGTCATCCGGCGGCCATAACACCTTCCTTGCCCGGTTGCGGGAAAGGTGGTCGATGGTTCAACTTTAGCATTCCGCATGGGGAAAAGAACCATCGCCTGAAGAGCCCATTACCATGCTCAATGTTCCGGAACTCCAGCTGATGATGCCGGCGCCCATGGCCGGGAGGCGCCGGGGGTGCCTGGCAACCCCGGCGCGCAACGTGTCTTACTTCAGTTCCTTGAGCCGGAGGTTCTTGAACTGGACTTTCATCGGCGGCCCCGGATGCATCTGGAGGGCGATGATGCCGCGGGCGGCCGCTTGTGTGGCGTGATGGTCCGTGATCTGGCACATCAGGACACCGTTGACGTATAGTCCGATGTCGGAGCCGCGGCAGACTACGCGGTAGGTGTTCCAATCGCCGGCTTTGAAGTGCTTCAGCAAGTCCGCCGGGTCCCCGATCCGCTCGACGGTTTTCTTGCCTTCGGCGTCAAAAACCGCTTTTTCACCACGCCCGGCGATCAGGCCCCGGCTGTGGTGATAGACAAAGCCGACCAGGGAGCCGTCGCCGGTCATGTCGGCCTGGTAGCCGTAAGTGTCCCAGTTGGGGCGCTCCTCGGACCGGATCTGGATGCCGGAGTTGGCAGCTGTGCTGAGCTTGAAATCGGCCAGCAACTCGAAATTGGCCGGCTGGCCGCCCCGCCACATGAGGTAATTGCATTCCTTGCACGGCTTGTCCGGCGTGCTCTCGGCGGTCAAGGCGCCATCTTCGACGGTCCACCAGCCGGACTTGCCTTCCCAGCCAGCCAGATCCTTGCCATTAAAGATGGGAGTGAAGCCGTCCTCCAGGGCGTCCGCGGGTATCCGCGCCAGCAATTGCCGGACGCGTCCCGCGAGCTGATTGTTGCCGGTTTTGACCTGCTTCAGCGCCCGGGCGGCGGCGGCCGGGTGGGTGGCCAGGATTTTTTCGGCAATCTCCACGGCCGCGCCGCTGGCTTCCTCTTTCAATCCCTCGTCCGCCAGGAACGGGGTGAGGAGCGCCAGCGATTCCGGGCTGGGGAGCTCGCCCAGGGTGGAGAGTACGAGGCGCTGTTCCTCCTTGCGCTCAATCAACGGCAGCAGATCCTGGATCTGCGCTGCTTTCCGGTCCTCGGCCACGGTCTGCAGCGGGATCAACCGCAGCTGGCCGCGCAGCGCGAGGATCTTGAATTTCGGGTCCGTGGCCATCCGGGCGAGCTGCGCCAGGTCCGGCAGCGCCTCGACCGTCGGCCAGTCGCACATTGCCCGCAGCGCCGTTTCTTTGATCGCCGGATTGGCTTCGGCGGCCGCCGTGCGCACCGCGGCCAGTGCCTGCCAACCGCCCACCGTGCGCAGCACCCGCAGCAGCGCCAGTTTCGGTTCGCCCTGGGCCTTCGCCAAGCCGGGCAGGAGCTTGTCCGTACAAACCGTCATGTCCGGCTGCCGGCCGCAGATCGTCGACAGCGCCGTCTCCGCCGCTGCCACGGCCTTGGTCTGCAACAGGGCCTCCACCACGCCGGGGATCTCCGGCACGTCGGCAATTTCGCCGAGCGCCTTGAAACTGGCACCCGCCAGCCCGGCCTCCTCGCCCACCGCCGTTTTCAGCAAGGCCGGCACCGCCGCCCCAATCCGGCGTTGGGCCGCCGTGTCGATGGCCGCGGTCCGGATTTTGGTGTCCGCCTCGCTCAACAGCGCCACCACCGCCGCGTCAGCCTCCTGGCCAGGGAAACCGGCCAGCCCGGTCAGGGCGGCGCCGGCCACGGTAGCTTCGGGATCTTTCACCAGCGCAGTCAGCACCGGGAGCGACGCCGGGCTGGCGAGCTGCACCAGGCTGCGGATCGCCGCGGCGCGCAGGCTGGCGGAACCGTTCCGGGCCAGGGGCGCCAGGGAGGGCGCTGCGGCCGCGTCACCCCGGTTGCCCAGGGCCTGGATCAGCACCAGCTTTTTTTCCGGGTTGGCCTGGGCGAGTTCCCCGGCCAGGGCCAGGGTCACCTCCGGGCCCGGCATTTCCACCGCCATCCGGATCGCGTCCACGGCCGGCACTTGCGCCTCCGTCCGGACCGCCTCGATCAACAGGGGCAAGCCCCCGGCACCCCGGCTGCGGATCGCGCCCCACAGGGCTGCCACGCGCACGTGGTGCGGCAAGCCGGGTGTGGCGCGCACTTGGTCGTAGAGGCCGGCCGCGCTGGCGCCCGGCATCGCCTCGGCGCAGCGCAGCAATCCCTCGCACACGGCCAGCCGGCAGGCGGGCGGGCCATCGGCCAGGGCGTTCCCCAGGGCGGGCGCCGCCGCGGCGCCGATGCTGCCCAAGGCCCGCGCTGCCGCTTGCGCCACCACCGGATCGTTATCGTTGATGCATTTGGCGATCGGCCCGATGGCCTCCGCGTCTTTGCGGACTCCGAGGCTGACGATGACGCCGGCCAGCGGCCGGCCCTGGAGCTTGCCGAGCGCCTCGCGCAGCGCGGCATCCACCGCGGGATCGGCAATCGGCTCGAGGGCATACCGCGCCATGTGGGAGAGGTTTTCGTCGGTGAGCAACTGGGCCAGCACGGGCACGGCTTGCCGGGTGCCCACCCGCGCCAGCTCCCGGAGGGCATCGGCTTTTTCCTTCGGCGGGGCGCCCGACTTCAGAACGCCAAGGAGCTGGTCTTCCTGGGCAAACGCGGTGCCGGCCAGCAGTAGAACGGTGAGGATCAGGTTTTTCATGGTAGGATGTTCTTAAGGGTGTTATCAGGCCGTGAACGGGGCGCGCATTGCGCGGGAACGCAGCCGGTTGGCTTCCGGATCGCCGACAAACTCGGCCTTGCGCAGGTCGAACTTCATGCTGCGCTTCAATTGTTCGCAGATGTCCGCCGCCAGGCAGATGCTCATGGACTGGAACATGACTTCGGGGTTCGCCACCGTGGGCCGGCGCGACCGCACGCAGTCGAAGAAATCGCGCACGTGGTTCAATTGCCGCTGGGTTCGCCCGGTGTATTCCGCCAGCACTTTCTTGTAATCGCGCAGCAGGGCCGGGGAGGAAACATCCGGCCGCGAATAACCATCGGCGGCGGCGGCCCAGCCTTCGGGGCCATCGAACCGCTCGCCACAGGACCCATGCCAGAGCTTGCATTGATCCCAAACCGATCCCCCGACCCGGTACAGAATCAATTTCACCCCGTTGGACAGGCGCGTCACCATCGTCACATCCGGCCCTTCCCAATCGAAATCAATATGGGTGACATGGGTCATGTCGATCCCCGCCAGGGCTTGGGCCACGGTGTGCGCGCCCCACATCGCGACATCGGTGGCGAAATCATAAAAGTGATACCACCCACCGCCATTCACATACCCGCTGTTGTACGGCCGCCAAGGGCTCGAACCGAGCCAGGCATCCCAATCCAGCTCGTTCTTGGAAGGTTCCGGCTCGGCCGGCAGCCAGTCCTGGCGCATCCCGTCGCGCCAACGGATATCGGCGTAAATGGTATGGATCGGCCCCAGCCGGCCGGAGCGGGCCATTTCGATGGCGAAAACATGGTTCGGTTCGCTGAGCCGCTGGGCGCCGGTTTGATAAACGCGCCCATAACGGCGGGCGGTCTCCACCACCAACTGCCCCTGGGCCATGGTGAGGCAGGCGGGCTTCTCGCAATAGACATCCTTGCCGGCGCGCATCGCCCACACCGAGGCCAGGGCGTGCCAGCGGTCGCCGGTGGCGATCAGCATGGCGTCGATATCCGTCCGCTCCGCCAGCAGCTGGCGCATGTCGCCGTAAACCGCGCAATCCTGGTTGCCGTATTTGTTATCCACCGTTTTCTTGGCCGCCTCGCGCCGGCCTTTCACGGCGTCGCACACGGCCACCCACTGCACATCCGGCTCGGTCAGCATCCAGCCCAGATCATGGGAGCCGCGGCCGCCGATGCCGATGCCGCCCATCACGATGCGTTCGCTGGGGGCCACGCTACCGCCCCGCCCCAGGGCGGAAGCGGGAATGATACATGGCAGCGCTACGGCGCCTGCCGCCACCGCCGCCCGGGCCAGAAACCGGCGCCGGTTGAGTGTTCCGCTATTGTCATTGCTCATAGGATTTTCCTTCATTTCGGCGAAAACATCGCCCTCCGGAGTTTTCATTAAAACATGCTCCAAGCATTTCCCGAATGGATGCCATGGTCTGCCGTTCATCTTAGGGCCGGTTTCCATTCAATCAAGCTTTATCAGCAGCACTGAAACGGCGACCGGAAGCTCATACCGGTGCGCCTCGATTCTTTTCCGGGGCCGGCATCCGGCCATGAGCCATCCAGATCAGGAAGGCGATCAGGCAGGTGAAGCCGATCCATTCCCAAAGCGGCGTGGAATGCAGCCCGTCCCCCGGCCAGTGTCGCAGGGACGCATCCCGCTGGCACATCCGCTCCCAGGAGCTCAACTCCGCCCAGCCAATGAGCATGAGCAGCCCGTAAAGATGAAACGGCCACAGCGCGCGCCAGCACACCCCGGACCACCACAGCGCCACCCCATCCAGAGCGATGCCCCCCGCCAGGAACGGGATCGCAAGGATCGCCAGGCGGGTATGCCAGTGGCCGATGGGCCGGCCCAGCCAACCCATCCGGCGCGTATCCGGAATCCAAACCACCAACAGCAACAGCACGAGGGCCAAAAACAGGGCGCCGCTGCTCCACGCCGCGGCCCTCCCGATCCGCGGCCGCAGCCGGCGATGCCGCTCCGCCGCGCAGCGGCCCAGCAGCAATACGAGGGCGGTCATGCCGGCTTGATAGAACCGCCAGCCGGCGGGGTTCCGGTCGGCATCCGGAGAACCCAGGAACGAGATCGTACAACGCAGGATCGAGAAATGGTTCGCCGCCGGGTAGCAGCACCAGGCTGCCACCAGGCCTACCACGGCTATGATACCGAGTAAAACGGTTCCCTTCCGCTGCATGCGATGGAGATTTATAATCTGCTCGTTTCGTTTCTGAAAATGCCGTACATCGTGTTTCCAGGAAACCTAAAAATGCAAGGGAATCGGTTTTCAGGGGTGAACGAAGGGTTGAACACCCGCTCCTCAAAAAGCCATACTCGCAGAGACTGAGGCCGGTGGAAAGAAACCAAACGAGTCACGGACAAGGCTTCCCCTGAGACCGTAAGACGTTTCGGCTCCGCTTCCTTTATCTCACGAACGATGGGGCAAAAGGCTCGTTGGCAGTGAGGCAGAAGGAACATAACCTGCCTTATGGGATCGGGGCTCATTTCGCCTGGTTTCAACGGCTGGATGCGGCTGGATTTTGGATCAACCGCTACCATCCAACCGGATGGTTTCAGCTGAGGTTGGACGGTGGAAACCGCTCCGAAATTGAGATGGAGCAGCACGCGCTCCAACTGAACCCCCCATTTACAAAATTCCATCAAACTCTCGTCAGGCCGCCACCGGAGAGTGGAACATGGCGTGCTTCCCTGGAACTGGGGCTGCCAGACAACCCCGGTTATGCGTCCTACCGGCCGCTAAAAATCAGGATCGTTGATGGCATCGATTCAGTGGTTCATTGGCTGCCGTTTTCGTCGGATGTAAAATGGCGCAGTTATTCGTGGGCCATGCAGAAGCGGTTGGTCTGGAGCGAACCTTTTGACCTGCCGCCTCCACCATCGGGCCGATGAAGGCCGGGCGGGGGCCGGAACGCACGATTACCGACGCTTCGTGATGGATGTCATTTCCCTGGATGGGTGGCCTCGCGATACTCCACGAGGACCGATCCGGGGCATTCCACCAGGTCCAGCCGCAACTGTTTGAGTGCGGAGCCAAGGAGCGTAACGGATGGCTCTGGCTCGTAAGCGCGATAAAAGAGGACCTCGTAATTTTTCGCCGGATCGATCCCGCGCAGGCTGACCTCGCAAGCCAGGTAGGCCGACCGGTCCCGCCGGAAGGCCAGGAGCATCCCGTCGTTTTCCAGGGGGCGGTGATACTGCAGGACCATCCAACCGCGCGGATCGGCGCCGGAATCCACCAACGCATGGAAATCGCCGGCAAAGTATTTCCGGATCCGTTTCCCTTCCGCAATGCCTTGCTTCAGCAGGGCCAGCGGATAGTCCCTGGCCCGCACATCTTCGGCAAAGGCGATGCCGGCGTTGAAACCACTCCGGAAAAGGTACGGGGTGGCGCCCATTTGGCCGGCCGTGGAGAAGGGCACATAGCGGTTCAAGCCGAGGCTCATCAGCTGGTTTTTCCTCGCCGCGGAGAGCACGGTCGCCGGCTTCAGATCCAACATGTCGCAGGTGTTGTCGCTGCGCCAGAGCGGGAGGGATCGCGACTGGGTCTCCAGATCAATCCGGCGGCCACCGCTCGCGCAATTATCGATGAACAGGCCGGGATTCGCCTGGAGCAGATCGTCCCACATTCGGTAAAGCCCCTCGACATACCGCACTTCGGCGAGCCCGGCCCGGTTCGGATCCGGGGTGTCCAGGAACCGCCAGAACGCCAGCGGATCGATGTTGAAGTCGATGCGCAGGGCGGAGAGTTTATAGGCTTTGATGGCCGCGTTGAGGTAGTCGGTCAGGTATTGGCGGGCGGCGGGGATGCCCAGGTTAAATAGCCCGCCACCGTCTCCCGCGGGCGAAATCACCCACTCGGGATGTTCCTGGGCGATGAACGTTCCCGCCACGACGCGCTCCGGCTCGAACCACATCAGAAAGCCCAAGCCCTCTTTCTCCACCGCGTCCGCAATCGCCCGCAGCCCGCGCGGGAAACGGTCCTTGGGTTCGGCGCGTTCAATCGGGAAACCATAGTTGCCCATTGAGTTCGGGAATCCACCCGGGCCGGTCCAGTAGGCATCGAGCCAGAACATCTCGAATCCCAGGCCGCGCAGGGAGGCGAGGTGGGAGAGCACGTTCTGCTCGTTGGAATCGTTCAGTTCGTAGAAGGCCGTGCTGAGGTGGGCAACCGGTGGCCATACCAGCTCGCCACGGATCCTGGGCATGATGTGCGCGAGCATGGTCCGCCGGAAAAGATTATACGCCCGCTCCACCCCGCCGCCCTCCCACCGCAGCTGGAGGATGCGCGGGCTGCGCAAGCTCTCCCCGGGATGCAGCACCGTGTGCAGGCGCTGCAGGCCAGCCCTGGTCTGCACCCGGCCGCCGCTGAAACGGACCGAGGCGTCCCACTGCCCGGACCACCCGATGGCGGTGAGGACTCCCCCGCTGCCCCAGTCCACATGGAACCAGGGCGAGACGTTCGAGGAGCGTCCATTCGTGGCGGCGAACTCGATCCGCTGCCCGGCCGCCAGCGGTTGGTCGAAAGGCATCCAGTCGTCGGCCTGGCACAGGGCGCCGTTCAGCCGATGCAGGACGGCGCTGCCGGCCGTGCCGACCCGGATGGACGCATCCAACGCCTGTACCTGCTCGATGATGGGGCAGTCTTTTTCACCCCGGTTCGTGAAATGGATCGTCCAATCGATCCCCGCGGTATCCTCATACACCAGGCAGACGGCCTGGACCTCCAACCGGGTGATGGGATCGGCCAGGGTCGAGGTGCGCCGGTGGGTGGTGGGGCTGATTTTTTCAACTTTGACTTCGCGGGCCCAACCGTGGAGGAACTCCGCGGAAGGTTTTCCGCCATAGACGAAGGAGAAGGGCAGCGGCCCCTCCACGGGCAAACCATCCAGCCAAACCTCCGTCCCGTCCTGCAGCACGACTCGAACCTCGGCCCAGTCGCCCTGGTCCCAGCCCCGGCCGTCGCCGACATCGTCCACCAGCAGGTCAAACTCCCGCGCCCCATCGAGTGGCACGTCGATGGCGCACGGCGCCGTATCGGCCCGCAGAATCCCGCTGGCGAAAAGTTCGTGGCTTCCAGCGCGGATGTGGAACCGGCAGGATGCCGGCGTGCCGGCCACGTTGCGATCCAGCCCGATCACTCCCAACAGCCGCTGAGCGGGCCGGTCGAGCATCACCCGCAAGAGGCTTTGGGAATTCACCCCGAGGCCGCGCGGATAGGTCCGGCCGCCCAGCCGGAGGGGCCCGCCCGCGGCACACCGGCCCAGCTTGGTATCCCCGGGTTCATCCTCGTGGACGATGATCAGCCGGTTGTTGGGCGCCGCCGGAAACATCTCCGCAGCCCATTGGCGGTTCAGAGATATTTCGGGGTCGCTGGGCGCGGCCAGCGCGGGAGCCCGTCCCGCCACCAGGCTGATCCCGGCCACAACGACCGCTGCAGCGCACTTCGCGATGGTCCTGTTCATGAGGGCCAGCCTGCCAGGGTTCCCCGGCCAGGGCGAGCATTTCGATCCGCCGCACCCATTATCATTGCCCCGCCGCTCCGGGCCTTTGGGGGGTGGGCACAGATTCCAGATGGCGGACGGTTCCCGCCACCGCCCAGGCCACCCGCTGCCGGGCGCGAAGCCCGCGGTTGCGCCCTCGCTTGACAGCGCCGCCTGAAAGCCGACAATGCCTCCCATGCACAGCACAAAAAACAATTCTTCAACCATCCTGAATAAGAGCCTGGACCGCCGAAGCTTTTTGGGGGCCAGTGTCGCCGCCGGCGCCGGAATGCTTTGGGCGGACACCCGGAAAGCCCAAGCCCAGCCGGCGGCAGCGAACCGGAAATTCAAACTCAAATACGCGCCCACGTTCGGCGCGTTCGAAGCGCACGCGGGCAAGGATCCCGTGGCCCAGTTGCGCTTCATGGCCGAGGCGGGTTTCTCGGCGCTGCTGGACGGCGGCTTCCTCGGCCGGCCGCCCGAGCAGCAGGAGAAGCTGGCCAAGGAGATGGAAAAGCTCGGCATCACGCTGGGCGGGCCCTATTGCAGCACCACCATCGGCGGCCAAAGCCTCGTGGCGGGGACCGATCACAAGGAAGACTATGCGAAGTATTACAAGGGCATCTGCGAGCAACTCAAACGCGTGGACGGGAAGTGGTTCCTGGTCGTGCCGGGCGCGCTGGTCAAAGGCATGACCCTGGAGCAGATGACCGCCAACCTGATCGAGAACCTCAAGGCGATCATGAAGGAAGTGGAGCCGACCGGGCGCATCATGACGCTCGAACCGCTGAATCCGCGCGACCACAAGGGCCTGTTCCTGACCCGCATCCCCCAGGCGATGGAGATCTGCAAGGCGGTGGGGAGCCCCTCCTGCAAGATTGTCAACGACCTCTACCACCAGCAGATCACCGAAGGCGACCTGATCCCCAACATCAAACTGGCCTGGGATTACATCGCGCACTACCACCTGGGCGACTCGCCCGGACGCAAGGAGCCGACGACGGGCGAAATCAACTACCGCACCATCTTCAAGTTCCTGCATGAAAAAGGCTACCAAGGGGTGCTCGGGATGGAGCATGGCAAGAGCAAGGGGGGCAAGGAAGGCGAGGTCGCGCTGCTGGACGCCTACCGCTGGTGCGACGCGTTCGATACCCCTTATAAGATTTAAGGTTGCAGCCGGGCAGCCGTGGCGGTTCCTAACCATGGCTCCCGATGGCCTTCGGGGTCACGCCGACCCCTTTAAAACGCGACGGCTGGGCGGTGGCTGCCAGACAGGATATTTGTCTGGCCCAGCCTCCGGCCACAGGCGCCTGCGGAAGAGTTCGTGCCGGAACAAAATACCATCCCCATGGGATGGCGAACCGCAGGAAATGCTTGAGTGTCACAACCGGTTTGCAGCAAAGCACAGGCTTCGCTTATCATGGACGCGTGACGCAAATGAACAGGCTGTGGAACAGGCTGTGTGCCGCGGAGCGTGGCCGCTGGAAGCGCAGGAGTGCGGCGGTGTTTAGAATGGTGACCTTGTCTGTGACGTTGTTTCTCGTCGGGATATTCGGATTTGCTCTTAAAATTGCTCCTGAACGGGGGGTAAATCTCGATGCGGAGTGGAAAATGTGGCCTTACATTTTAGCCTATCTGTTCGTGGTCGCAATTCCTCACCGCTGGATTGTTCGGTCCAGACTTGCCTTCATCATCGTGACCGCATTGCTTGCGTTGCCTCTTCTTGTGTATTTAAAGCTTTTCGCTGACGCGATCGTCAAGACCTGGCAGGAGCCAGTAGGTCCAGGAGCATATCGCTTGTTGTTTCACCCGACCAACTTGGCTTGTGCCGCTACGTTTATCCTGTTTTGGCTGATGTTTCCTCTGTCACTTTATCTCTCATGGAAATTCAGGCACCGAGTTCAAAATCGAGGGCGCGTTGAAGAAATTCAGCCCTGACGGCTTCGACCGCTGAAGTAACGAATCCCCAACCCCATTTTCTTGCCCCTCGCTCCGATGTTGTTTTTCGCGCCATCATTGGATCAGCGGGGTGGCCGGCTTGGTGGAGTGCGTTTGGAATCTTCGGCCTGGTATTGTTGGTTTTTCTGGTCCACTTCACGCCGGAGTTTCTCTCGGAGTATCTCTCGGAATTTCTCAGGGACTTGATAACCGAGTCGGTCAAGGATCATCAGTGCGCCCATGGACATGGTCAAGCCGTTTTTACCTTCGCCAGGATTCTCGATGATGTTCAGACAGACCGTCCGGGCAGCCTCCGCATGGGTCTTGTCTCCACGACGGACCAATTCTTCGGCGGCAGTCAAACGGACCATGGGATCCTGGTCCTTAAGGGCCTTGAGGAGTATCGGGTTGACCTTATCCGGCTCTTTCTCTAGTCGAACCAATATGCGGATTGAATGGGCACGAACTTCGGCACTGGTATCCTCGGTTGTTTTCCGCAGCAAGGGGATGATGGCCTTGGCCTGGCCGGGCGTTTCACCGAGAGCACCTAAAGTGTTGACGGAGCTGACCCGAACCTTGGCCTCCGGATCTTCGATTGTTTTCAGGAGCGCCGGCAGGACTTCCTTAACCACCTCCGGCGTTTTGATGGCTGCCCTGGATCCCGCTGTCCCCTTGCCAAAGGCATCAATGGCGGCGCACCGAATGGCCGGCTCTTTGGCTTTGTCGAGGACCAAGGCGAGCAGGGCCGGCAGAATCCGGTCGGATTGTTGGCCAGCTTCCGCTACTCGTGCCAAGACCTCGGCCACCGGAATTTGTATTCGGCCGGGTTCGCGATTTCTATAATATTTTGGATCCGGGAGGGCCTTCAGGAGCTCAGGCACAATCAGTTCCACTTGGTGGCCGGCGCCCGCTATTCCGCCCAAGCTCTCCACCACGTTCTCCAAAAGGCTAAATTCGGGTCCATGGAGGGCATTAATGAACACGGGCACAATCAAGTCCAGTTGTTGGCCCCGGGCGCCAATTTTGCCCAAGGCGTTGATCGCCAGCCAGCGCACCCGACCGTCCTCATCCTTTATGCATTTGAGCAAAGCCGGCACCACTGGCTGACTTGTAGGACTCAGGTTACCCAGGATCGAAGCCGCGCCAGCGCAGATGTCCTTGTTCGTATGGGATAGCGCTTCAATCAAGGACGGCTCGGCGCCCTGGCCAATGGCCTCAAGGCATGATCGGGCCGAACTGAAGGTTTGAGGATTCTTGAATAAATCGACCAACATGGGAACGGCTGGTCTGGCGTCGGCACCGAGGATTTTGAAGGCCTGCGGTGCAAACGTCTCAGCCGTATCGCGTTTCTGGCTTCCAACAATGCGGACGAGTTCAGGCAACGCGTTCGTGCCCCATTCACGAAGGCCCTTTTCTATTTCCTTGCGTACCTCCTTTGCATTCTCAATAGACGTGGGCGGCCTCCCGAGCATTTCCACTAATTCCCGCACCGATTTGACCCGCTCTTTCTGGGCCTTTTCACGAGCCGCCGAATCAAGATCGTTCAGCGTGGATGCCGCAGCCGGTCCCGATGCCGGAATCGCTATCCGGTCCGCCTCGCTGGCTGGCGCTCCAGTGTTGGGTTGCGGGGCAGGCTCCTCAGCTTTGCTGCAGCCAGTGGCGCCAAGCCCGAGCATAAATCCCGCGAGCGCGGCCGCAGCCGCCAGATTAAATTTTTTGAGGGTTTTCATAACCGATTCCTTTTCCACCGCTTTTGCTCACAACTTATGTAAACGAAGGTTGCTATCGTTGGCGTCGCAATTGGGGCACTCCGGATTGGTGCCAAAGGGTTTGAGAATGTAAGGCTTGTTTCCGGCAGGGCATCGCGGTTCCACCAGGATATAGTCGGGAACCAAGTCGGACATTTTAACCTCGGCTCCATTTTGTTTTTTATATTCCAAAGCCCAGTATTTTGCCGCTTCACGAAGCTGTTTGAGATTGTCGATGCAGGTTGCGGCGACGGGAACTTTGGCCTTAGTGGATTCATAACGGTGTTGGTCAAGGCTCTTAACGATCATCGATGCGTCAAAGAGGATGTATTGGCGGTCTTCACCCTCACCAGGATGCTCGATGAGGTTCAGACAGACCGTCCGGACAGCCTCCGCATGGGTCTTGTCTCCACGACGGACCAATTCGTCGGCGGCAGTCAAACGGACCCGGGGATCCTGGTCCTTAAGGGCCTTAAGGAGCATTGGCAGGACCTTATCCTGGTCTTTTTCCAGTTGAACCAAGAGCCTTACTGAACTATCCCGGACCTTGGCATCCGGATCTTCGATTGTTTTCCAGAGCGCAGGCAGGACTTCCTTGATCACAACTGGCGCTTGGATGACTGGCTTGTATTGCCCTGGCTGCTGGCCCCCAGCCTCAATAATGCCGGATCGAATGGCCGGTCCTTGGGCTTTGTCTTGTACCAATGCGAGCAGGACCGGGAGAATCCGGTCAGACTGTTGGCCTGCGTCAGCTAGTCGCGCCAAGGCCACGGCCGCCTGAATACTAAACACGCCTGGTGCGTACTTTTGATAATATTCGGGATCATGGAGGGCCTTAAGAAGCTCTGGCACAATCAGGTCAAGCTGTTGGCCCCGGGCGCCAATTCCAGCCAAGGCATCGTACGCCAGCCAGCGCACCCGATCGTCCTCATCTTTCATGCGCTTGATGAACAAAGGGGCTATAACCTCCGGCTCACCGATGGAGCGCAGGGCAATGATAGCCTCGGCTCGGATTTCCTTGTTCGTATCCGCCAGTGCCTCAACCAAAGGCGGCACGGCCGCCTGCCCAATGGCCTCGAGGCAATAAGTTGCGGTTCGGGCGGTCTGGAGATTCTTGAAATGCGCCATGAGCATGGGGATGGCTGGTTTGGCATCGGCCCCGAGGATTTTGAAGGCCTTAGGAACAGCTAACTGCAGCGAATCGTCTTTCGGGCTGCCAATCATGCGGACGAGTTCAAGCAGTGCGTTGGTGCCGCGTTCGCGAATGGCCTGGGCCACTTCCTTGCGCATCTCTTGTGCTTGCTTGTCTTGGGACCCGGAAATCTCGTACTTCCAAAGCATTTCCACCAATTCACGAACCGGTTTCGTCCGCTCTTTCTCGGCCTTTTCATACGCCGCTGGAACAAGGTCGTTCAGCGTGGATGTGAGCATGGTCACGATAATTGATAGTGCGGTTTGCGAAATAAGTGAGGGAATCGGGTATCGGCAAGTCTGAACTATACGGTAAGGGGCGCTTTTTGTGTATGAGGGGGGATAGGTT